>NZ_JBFAET010000006.1:0-136108 GCF_040642095.1 Streptomyces sp. NPDC020362 | reverse complement strand
CCCTTTGTTGCGCCCCGGCCGGGGGGCCCCGCGGCCCCGGGGCCGGACGGCCCCTCGCGCCGTCACGTGTAGCGCAGCTCCGCCGGGCGCACCGAGCGGCGCAGCAGGGGCAGCGAGCAGGCCGCCGCCAGCAGGCAGCACACGTACACACCCACCGGGACCAGCAGCCCGGCGTACGGCACGACCGCGGCGCCGTGGCCCTGGGTCAGCGAGGCGTACCCGATGCCGATGGACATGCCGCCCGCGCCCGCCAGCACGACCGCGGGGGCCAGCGGCAGCGCGGTCTCCAGGAGCAGCGCCCGGCCGAGCACCGCGCGGGGCACCCCGGCGGCGACCTGTGCGGCCAGGCTGCGGCGGCGGTTCGCCAGCGACTCGGCGGTGCCGACCGCGAGGCCGAAGAGGGTGATCGCGAAGGCGACGAGGATCGCGGCGCCGGTCAGGTCGATTCCGGTCGTGTAGAAGGACAGGGACGCGCCGAGCTGGTTGTCCCGGCTCATCTCGTGCAGGCCGGCGAGGAGCGCCTGGCGGACGCCGACGAAGCCCGTGCCGACGATCGTGACCAGCAGGACGGCCGCGTGTGTGCGGGCCGCGGCCCAGGGATCCTCGCGCAGCCGTTCCGCCGCGATCAGCGCCGCCGCGGAACGGGCGCGCCCCGCCAGTGCCCGCCCGACCAGTGTGGCCGTCCCCCCGGTCAGCCACACCGTTCCTGACCCGACCGCGACGACCACCCCGAACACCGTCAGCGGCACCCGGTCCCGGTCCGTTCCGGAGGTGTGGGCGACAGCCCAGAGCGCCAGCAGCAGGACGGCCAGCACCGCGCCGGTGAACAGCATCCCCGGGCCCCGCCCGCTGCGGGGCCGCACCCGGCGCACCGACCCGAGCGGCGAGGCCACCACCCGGCGCAGCGCCAGCGCGCCCGCCGTCGCGCCCAGCACCGGCACGCCGAGGGCGACCAGTACGAGGCCGGCCCCGGCCAGAGCCGTCGGGGCGGCCCAGACACCCAGCAGGACCGGTACCGCGACGGCGGTGGCGAGGACCGAGCCCAGCAGACAGGCCAGCCCCGTCTCCAGGGCGGCGATCCGGCGCACCTGGGCCGGGCCGGCACCGGCCAGCCGCAGGGCGGCCAGCCGCCGGTCGCGGTGCACGGCGCCGATCCGGGCGCACTGCCCGAGGAAGCCCAGCACCGGCACCAGCAGAAGCAGCAGGCTGACGATCACCCCCGAGCGCTCACCGGGGTTGTCCAGCAGACCGCTGCCGAAGGACACCGAGTAATGCCCCCGGAGCGATGCCAGGACGACGGCGGCGAGGGCGAAGCCCGTCGCCAGCGCGGCCCCGGCCGCGGTCAGCCCGATCCGCCACCACTCCTGTCGGCCGGAGCCGCGGACGAGTTGCCAGGCGAGCCGTGCATCGGCGGTCACGGTGCCGCTCGTACCGGCCGTCATGCCGCTCGCATGCGTTGTCACGCCGCTCGTACGGGTCGTCACGCCGTCACCTCCGCCGCAGAGTCCGCCGGTACCGCGGCGCCGTCGCTCAGCCGCACCTCGCGGTCCGCGTACGCGGCGACCTGGGCGTCGTGCGTGATCAGCAGCACCGCCGTGCCCGACTCGCGGGCCGTGTGCACCAGCGCCGTCATCACCTGCTCGGTCGCGAGCGAGTCCAGGGCTCCCGTCGGCTCGTCCGCGAAGACCACCCGGGGACCGGTCACCAGTGCCCGCGCCAGGGCGGCCCGCTGGGCCTGCCCGCCGCTCATCTCACCCGGCCGCAGCTCCTCCTGCCCGCGCACCCCGAACCGCTCCAGCCACTCGCCGGCCCGTTCCCGGGCACCGGCGCGGTCGGCGCCGGCCAGCATCAGCGGCAGCGCGACGTTGTCCACGGCCGTCAGCTCGGGGATCAGCTGCCCGAACTGGAACACCACACCGAAGTCGGTGCGGCGCAGCTCGCTCAGCCGCTTCTCCGGCAGCCGGTCGAGCCGCACCCCGTCATAGACCACCTCGCCCTCGTCCGGTCGGACGATCCCCGCCAGGCAGTGCAGCAGCGTTGATTTTCCGCTGCCGCTGGTCCCGGTCACGGCGAGGATCTCGCCCGCGCGCAGTTCGACCGACGCGCCGCGCAGCGCCTGCGACCTGCCGTGTGTCTTGACGAGGCCCCGGGCCGTCAGAAGCGGCTTCGAGGAGTGGTCCCCCCTGTTGCTCATGATGCGTCGACCTCCGCGGTCAAAGTGGTCAGCCGGGCCGCCGTGGTGTTCATCCAGCGGAGGTCGGCGTCGAGGTGGTTGAGGGCGTAGTCCGCCGAGAGCACGGTCGCCAGCGCGGCGCCCGGGGCCGTCTTCACGGCCGTCAGTTCCCGCATCCGCTCCATGTGCGCGGCACGCTGGGCGCGCAGATAGGCGGCCGGATCGCCGCCCGCCAGGATCGAGACGACGACCTTGGCGAAGATCTCGTTCGCCACGAAGGGTGCGGGCGCGGCGATCTCCCCGGCCCACCGGGCCAGTTCGCCGGCCCCCTCGTCCGTGGTGCGGTAGAGCGTCCGCTCCGGTCCGCCGTCGGCGTCGGTCCCCTCGACCTCGGCCAGACCGTCCCGGACCAGGCGTTGCAGGGTCGTGTACACCTGCCCGTAGGCCAGTGGACGGGCCTGCGGAAAGCGTTCGTCGTGGCGCCGCTTGAGGTCGTAGCCATGACTCGGCCCCGCCTCGAGCAGCCCCAGGAGGATGTGCCGGGTGCTCATGGAGATCAGTATGCATCAGATACATGTACTGAGTGAATAGTGATCTCGCGGGCGAGCGGGCGAGTGGATGTGCGGGCGAGTGGATGTGCGGGTGTGCGGGCATGCGGGTGTGCGGGCCGTGGCCGTGAGGCCCCGCGGCAGGTCCTCCCGCGACCGAAGAAGTGGCCGGAATGCCGGAAGAAGCACGTTGTTCACCCCGAATACGTCTGGCATCGCGCGCACTGGGTAGGGCTGCGGTAATCCGGAACAAGCCGCACTCGACAAGGAGGCCCCCGTGGCCGCACCCGCTCATCTCGTGATTCCGGCCCAGTGGAAACCCGTGGCGGAGCCGTCCGCCGACACCTTCGACGCGCGGGAGTGCGTCTTCAGCGCGGAGAGCGCCTGCACCCAGGCGCCGCTGACCAGCGAACCGCCGCTGCCGGATGCCGAGCCCCTGACCAGCGAGCCGCCGCTCGCCGACACCGCCCCGCTGACCAGCGAGTCCGACCCGGTCCCGGACTTCTTCGGCCCGGGGCTGTAGATGGCCGGGGCGCACGACGACGAGGAGTTGTCCCGGCTCGCCGAGCTGCACGGGGTCGCCACGTCCTACAGCCCGTCCCCCGACCGCACGGTCCGGGTCTCCGTCGCCGCCGTGGTCGCAGCCCTGGCCGCCCTCGGCGTGGACGCGGGCACCCCCGACGCCGTCCGTACCGCGCTCGCCGACAAGGAGCGCGAACTGCGCGAACGGCTGCTGCCGCCGACCCTCGTGATCTGGACCGGCGGCACCGAGGACGGAGCCGCCCCCGCCCACCTCGCCGCGCTGCCCGCCGGGACGCGCCTGAGCATCGAGACCGAGCAGGGGGAGACGCGGGACGCCGCCGACGGACTGCCGGCCGGCGTGCACCGGGTGAGCGCCACCGCACCCGACGGACGCACCGCCCACGCCCACCTGATCGTCGCCCCGGACCGCCTGCCCACCCCTGCCACCCGCTCCTACGGCCTGCTCGTCCAGCTGTACTCGCTGCTCTCCCGGCGCTCCTGGGGCATGGGCGACCTCGCCGACCTCGCCGAGCTGGCCGACTGGTCCTGCCGTACCGCAGGGGCCGGGTTCGTACAGGTCAACCCGCTGCACGCGGCCGTACCCGGGGCCCCGACGGACCCGTCCCCCTACCGACCGTCCTCGCGCCGCTTCCCCGACCCCGTCCACCTGCGGATCGAGGCCGTCCCCGAGTTCGCGTACATCGAGGACCCCGAGGACCGTGCCCGGATCCGCGCGCTGCTGGAGCGCGCCGAGCGGCTGCGCGCCGCCGTCCTCGACAAGGGCGCCCTCATCGACCGGGACGCGGTGTGGGAGCTGAAGCACGAGGCCCTGGAGCTGGTGCTCCGCGTCCCTCTCGGACCGGGACGGCAGGCCGCCTACGACGCCTTCCGCGCCGCCCAGGGCCAGGCCCTGCAGGACCACGCCACCTGGTGCGCACTGGCCGAGACCCACGGCTGCGACTGGCAGCGCTGGCCCGCGGGGCTGCGCGACCCGCGCTCGGCCGACACCGCCCGCGCCCGCGCCGAACTGGCCGGCCGCGTCGACTTCCACACCCGGCTCGCCTGGCTCACCGACGACCAGCTCCGCGCCGCCCAGCGCGCCGCCCGCCAGGCCGGGATGCCCGTCGGGATCGTGCACGACCTCGCCGTCGGCGTGCATCCCGGCGGTGCGGACGCCTGGGCGCAGCAGGACCACTTCGCCGCCGGCATGTCCGTCGGCGCACCGCCCGACGCCTTCAACGCGCGCGGCCAGGACTGGGGTCTGCCGCCCTGGCGCCCCGACCGCCTCGCCGCCTCCGGCCACGCCCCCTACCGTCACCTGCTGCGCGCCCTCTTCCGCTACGCCGGCGCCCTGCGCATCGACCATGTGATGGGCCTGTTCCGGCTGTGGTGGGTACCCCAGGGCAGCCCGCCCACCGAGGGCACCTACGTCCGCTACGACGCCGAGGCCATGCTCGCGCTGCTCGCCCTGGAGGCCTCCCGCGCCGGGGCGGTGGTGATCGGCGAGGACTTGGGCACCGTGGAGCCGGGCGTGCGCGAGAGGCTCCAGCGGCACGGAGTGCTCGGCACCTCCGTGCTGTGGTTCGAACGGGACTGGGACGGCGACGGCCGCCCGCTGCCGCCCGAGCGCTGGCGCGCCGACTGCCTGGCCACCGCGACCACCCACGACCTGCCGCCCACCGCCGCCCGGCTCACCGGCGAGCACGTCGACCTGCGCGACCGCCTCGGCCTGCTGACCCGCCCGGCCGCCGAGGAGCGCACGGAGGCGACCGCGGAAGCCGCGGAGTGGCTCGCCCTGCTGGGCAGCCTCGGCCTGCTGGACAGCCCGGCCGCCGGGCCCCCGGGGACCGCCGAGGAGGCGGAGATCCAGGGCGTCCACCGTTTTCTGCTGCGCACCCCGGCCCGGCTGATCGGCGTCTGGCTCCCGGACGGCGTCGGCGACCGCCGCCCGCAGAACCTTCCCGGCACCTGGGACCAGTACCCCAACTGGCGGCTGCCCGTGGCCGACGCACAGGGCCGCCCGGTGCCGCTGGAGGAGCTGGCGGCCTCGCCGCGGCTTCGGGCCCTGCTGGAGATCCTGCGGGAGGGAACCGGGGGCGAGCCGCCGTAGGGCACCCCGCGCGCGCGGCCTCCCCGGCCGTTCGCTAACTTGAGAACGTGGACAAGAAGAACGCCCTGCGCGTCGGCGCCCTGGCCGCCGGTACGACGCTGATGATGCTGCTCATGTCGTCCCCCGCCCTCGCGCTCACCCGCGACGACGGCGACGACCCCGGCACGGGTCTGAGCGTCATCCAGACGCTGGGCCTGTACGTGGTGACTCCGGTGGTGCTGTTCGTGGTCATCACCGGGCTGGTGATGGTCCTGGACAAGTCCAAGATCCGCGTGATCAAGCCGGGCCAGGCCAAGGCCAAGGCGAAGGCCTGAGCGAAACCTGATCTCCGCAGAGGGCGCCGGTCCTCCCGGGGTACGTGCACACCGCCGTACCCGGGTGAGGGCGGCGCCCTCGGCGTTTCCGCACGGCCCGGGCGAGCGGCGCCGACGGCCTCGGCGTGGTGACTGCACGGGTTGCTGCGCGGCCCTGGCGTGGTGACTGCACGGCACCCGGCGTGGTCGCTGCCCGGCTCCGGCGCGCGGCGCCGACGGCCTCAGGACGCGGTGAAGAAGGCGCTCATGCCGTCGACGTCCGACAGATAGCTGTCGATGGCGGTGATACGGCCCTGGCGCATGGTCAGTACGGTCGCCAGGTACTCGTCGAGCCTGCGGCCGTCGGCGGCGGTCGCCGTGTTGTGGAGCGAGAGCGCGGCGCCGTGCGCGCCGACCAGCACGTGCAACAGTTCGGTGCGCAGCCCCCGGCCCGCGATGTGCCGTGCCCGGTCCACGACCGCGTCGGCGCCCCGGGCGGTGCCGGATATGGCGCCGGCCCCCGGCATGGTCCAAGTGATGTCGTCCGCCAGCAGGCTGCGCAGCGCCTCCCAGTCCCGGTCCCGGAACGAGGTGAGGAAGCGTTCGGCGATCGTGGAGGTGGTGGTGTCGGCAGTGGTGCCGGCGCTGGCGGACATGGGGGCTCCGGTTCTTCGGCGGCTGTCGTCAACTCCCCGTCGAGCCTAGGCGGTTCACCCCGGCGGCATGGGCCGCCAGCCTGGTGCTCCCGCCACCCGGCAGCGCGCACACCGCGTACCGGTCAGGGGCTGGGGGCCGTGAGGTAACGCTGCACCGTGGGTGCGAGCCAGGCCACGATCTCCTCGGGGCTCAGCGCCACCGTGGGCGGGAGACGCAGGACGTAGCGGGTGAGGGCCAGGCCGAGCAGTTGGGAGGCGCAGAGCGCGGCCCGGGTGGGGACCTGCTCGGGGTCGGGGCACACCTGGCGGGCCACCGGCAGCAGCTGGTTCCGGAAGATGCCCTGCATGCGCTCGGCCCCGGCCTGGTTGGTGGCGCCGACCCGCAGGACGGCCGTGAGTTCCTCGTTCTCCTCCCACAGGCCGAGGAAGTGGTGCACCAGCGCCCGGCCGGCCTCGTCCCGCGGCACCTGCGTCAGGTCCGGCAGCCGCAGGTCGAGCGCGACGGCCGCGGCGAACAGGCCCTCCTTGCTGCCGAAGTACCGCATCACCATCGACGGGTCGATGCGCGCGTCCTTGGCGATGGCGCGGATGGTGGCGCGCTCGTAGCCGTCGGCGGCGAAGCGCTCGCGGGCGGCGGTGAGGATGGCGCTGCGGGTGGCGTCGGAGCGGCGGGCCGCCGGGCCGGTTTCGGGATCTGTGCTTCTGCTGGGGCTGCCGGTCATGCCAACGAGCGTAGGCCAACATACGTGGGCCAACAAGTGTTGACATCGTCTGGCCGGGCGTTCTACGTTTGCCAACAAGCGTTGGTCAACAGTTGTTGGCCATCGAGCGTTGACCGACAAGTGTTGGCCAACGGGCGTTGGCTCCCAGGAGGCCCCCATGAACGGCACCACTGGAAACACCAGCACCAGTGACACCACCGGCCCCGGCCCCACCACCGGCCCCGGCCCCACCACCGGCCCCGGCCCCACCACCGGCCCCGGCCCCACCACCAGCCCCGGCCCCGCCACCGGCCGCGTCGGCGGCGCCGGCCCCGCCTCGCGTGTCCTGGTCGTCGGCTCCGGCCCCACCGGCCTCCTGCTCGCAGGCGACCTCGCCGCCGCCGGCGTCCCGGTCACCGTCCTCGAAAAGCGCCCGCACGGCATCAGCAACCTCTCCCGGGCCTTCGTCCTGCACGCCCGCACCCTCGAACAGCTCGACGCCCGAGGACTCGCCGACGATCTGGAGGCCGTCGGCCAGCCCCTCGACCGGCTCCGGCTCTTCGGGCGGCTCACCATCGGCCTCGACACCCTCCCCTCCCGCTTCAACCACCTCCTCGTCCTGCCGCAGTACGAGGTGGAGAAGGCGTTGCAGCGCCGTGCGGTCGAGGCCGGCGTCGACTTCCGGTACGAGACCGAGCTGACGGGTCTGACCCAGGACGCGGACGGCGTGACCGTGCGGACCCGCGGGCCCGAGGGGCGTTCGGAGAGCCTGCGGGCCGCCTATGTCGTCGGTGCCGACGGCATGCGCAGCGCCGTGCGGGACGCGATCGGCCTGCCGTTCCCCGGCAGGTCGGTGATCCGTTCCGTCGTCCTCGCCGACGTGCGGCTCGCCGAGAAGCCCCCGGCCCTGCTCACCGTCAACGCCGTCGGCGACGCCTTCGCCTTCCTCGCGCCCTTCGGTGACGGCTACTACCGGGTGATCGGCTGGCACCGCGGCCGCAACGTCCCCGACAGGGAGCCGCTCGACCTGGCGGAGGTCAAGGAGATCACCCGCCTCGCGCTCGGCCGGGACTTCGGGATGTACGACGCCCGCTGGATGTCCCGTTTCCACAGCGACGAGCGCCAGGCGCCCGCCTACCGGACCGGCCGGGTCTTCCTCGCCGGGGACGCCGCGCACGTGCACACCCCGGCGGGCGGCCAGGGCATGAACACCGGGCTGCAGGACGCCGCCAACCTCGGCTGGAAGCTCGCCGCGGTCGTCCACGGCCGGGCGAACCCGGACCTTCTCGACAGCTACCAGGCCGAGCGGCACCCGGTCGGCAGGTCGGTGCTGCGCAGCAGCGGCGGCATCGTCCGCCTCGCCATGGCCAAGCGCCCCTGGACGCTGGCGGCCCGCGCCGTGCTCACGGCCTTCCTCGACACCGTGGGCCCGGCCCGCCGCAAGGCCGTCGGCCGGATCACCGGCATCGGCTACCGCTACCCCGCACCCCGCGGCGCCCACCGCCTCACCGGTACCCGCGTCCCGGACGTGGCCCTGGCCGGCGGCGGCCGCCTCTACGAAGCCCTGCGCGGCGGCCGGTTCGTCCTGATCACTCCGGAGCCGTACGAGGGCGGGCGCGGGGAGCGGCTCGCCGTGGCGCACTGGGCCGGCGAGCGCCGTACGACCGTGCTGGTGCGCCCCGACGGATACGTGGCCTGGGCGGCGGACTCCACGGACACCGCGCGCATCGAGGCGGCGGTGGCCGCCCACGTCGGAGGCCGGGCGGTGCGGCCGGGCGTCTAGGCGGTGCGGCCGGACATCCAGGCGGCCAGGTGCTGTTCGGGGTTCGGATCTGGGTGGAGCCGAGCATTTCCCGTTCGGTTGGTTTGACCGCCCGTTAGCGTGTGCGGATGGAAGATCTGGGACCCGTGGCTTGGCCGCCCGAGCCGATCAGGACCGAGAGGCTCGTGCTCCGTGAGCCCGAGACCCGGGACCGTGCGGCGTTCATCGAGCTGCTCGCCTCGCCGGAGGTGCACACCTACCTCGGCGGCCCCCGGCCGCGTGACGAGCTCGAGCGCGAGATGTCCGGGGCGCCCGAGCGGTGGCCCGGGAGCTTCGTCGTTGATCTCGACGGGTCGATGATCGGTCAGATCCTGCTCAGGAGGGCAACGGGGCACCGTCGTCCGGCTGCCGCGGGGAAGGCGGATCTCGGCTACCTGTTCCTGCCGCGGGCGTGGGGATTCGGGTACGCCGCCGAGGCGTGCGCAGCGGCACTCGGCTGGCTCGCCGGCGCGCTTCCCGGCGAGCCGGTGGTGCTCACCACCCAGACCGCCAACGTCGGCTCGATGCGTCTCGCGGCGAAGCTGGGGTTCACTGAGGTGGAGCGGTTCGAGGCCTGGGGCGCCGAGCAGTGGCTCGGCATGTGGTCCCCGGTCGCGCCGTCCGGCTGAGTTTGCGACGGAACCGCCGGGGAGTACCCGCCCGTCCACGCGCGAGAGGCCTGCAACCGCGACTTGCCGGCGCGCATGCCGGGCGTCACCTCTAGTGCTCTGCCCGTTCCGTCCCTTTCAGCAACTCCCTCAGCAGGCCGGCCAGTTGGTCGGCCTGTTCGTCGTCGAGAGAGGACAGGGCCTGAGTCTGGGCGGCCAGGCCCGCGCCGACCGCCCGGTCGATGACGTCGAACCCCTTCTCGGTCAGCGTCACCTGGAGGCCGCGCCGGTCGTGGGGGTCGGGGGAGCGGCGCAGCAGGCCCGCACGCTCCAGCTTGTCGAGGCGGCCGGTCATGCCGCCGGTGGTCAGCATCAGCGTCGCCGAGAGCTGGCGCGGGGAGAGGGTGTACGGCTCGCCGGAGCGGCGCAGGGTCGACAGCACGTCGAACTCGCCGCGTGAGATGCCGTGGGGGGCGTAGGCCTTCTCCATGCGGTCGCCCATGGCGCGCGAGAGGCGGTAGATCCGCCCGAAGACCTCCATCGCCTTCGTGTCGAGGTCGGGCCGCACGGCTGCCCACTGGCCGATGATCGCGTCGACGGGGTCCCTGTGCTGCTGTCGGCCTTCCTTCATGCGCCGAGTATCGCTCTGTGGACGGTCACCCGCAAGAAAGTAGCTTGACCAAAAGTTGCTTAGCGCTAAGCTACTTTCCATCAAGTCACTTCAAGGGGGTCGGCATCGTGAAGAGGAAGAGCCGGAAGGCCGAGAGCCTGAAGGACGACAGCCTGAAGGGCGGAAGCCGGAGGGGTGAGCGCATACCGGGGGAGTGGGCCCTGCCCGTCGCCGCCGCCGTCAACGGCGTCGGCACCGGCATGTACGTCCCGTTCACCCTGGTGTTCTTCCACTACGTCACCGGACTGTCCTTCACCGTCGTGGGCGCCGTGCTCACCGCCACCGGTCTCGCGGGCATCGGCGCGCTCCCGCTCGCCGGGACGGCGGTGGACCGGTACGGGGCGAAGCGCGTGCAGTACCTGCTCTACGGCGTCCGGGTCGTCGGTTTCGCCCTCTACCCCTTCGCCCACTCCCTCGCCGCCTTCGCGGCCGTCGCCCTGGTCACGGCAGCCGCCGACCGGGCGTTCCCCGCCGCGCAGCAGTCCCTGATCGGCGAGGTGGCGCGCGGGGCCGGACGGGACCGCCTGCAGGCGTCGACGCGTGCGCTGCAGAACGCCGGCAACGGCGCGGGTGCGCTGCTGGCCACGCTGGTCATCGCGTTCGCCGGGGGCACCGCCTACACGTACGCGGCCTGGGGGAACGCCCTCTCCTTCGCGCTGGCGGCGCTGCTGCTGCGCCCGCTGAAGCCGGTGCGCGCGGCCGGCGCGGGCCCGGATGCGCCACGTGCGGGCGCCGGCTACCGGCTCGTCCTCGCCGACCGGCCCTTCCTGGTCGTCACCGGCGCCAACTTCCTGAACGCGCTCAGCTATTCGGCCCTCTCGGTCCTCTTCCCGCTGTTCGTCGTGGAGTGGCTGCACGGGCCCGCCGCACTCAGCGGTGCCGCCTTCACCATCAACACCGCGCTGTGCGCGCTGGCCGGTGTCGGCGTCGGCGCGCGGGTGAGGCGGACCGGCGCCCGGCGCACCCGGGCGGCGGCGCTGGGCGGGGGCCTGTTCGCGGCCGCCTTCGCCGCGCAGATCGTCCTCGGCACCGTGCGGCCGGGCTCGGACACGGTCGTGGGCGGTGCCCTGGTCGCCGTGGTCGTCGTCTACACCCTCGGCGAACTGATCCACAGCCCCGCCGCCCAGGTGCTCGCCGTGGCGGCGGCGCCCGAGGCGGTGCGCGGCCGGTACATGGCGGCCTACCAGATGTCCTGGTCGCTGGCGAAGGCGGTGGCGCCGTCGCTGTTCACGGCCCTGCTCGCGGTCGACGGCCGGGCACCGTGGGCCGTCCTCGTCCTCACCTCGGCGGTGGCCGCCGCCCTGCTGATCCGGGAGGAGCGCCGGCTGCCGGCAGAGGCGGTACGGCCCCTGCCGGTGACCGTGACCCGCTGCTCCACCGCCACCCGTGGCGCCGGGCCCGGCACGGCCACCGCCTCTGCCGCCGGACCCGGCACCGTCGTCGCCTCTGCCGCCGGGCCCGGCACGGCCACCGCCTCTGCCGCCGGACCCGGCACCGCCGTCGCCTCTGCCGCCGGACCCGGCACCGCCGTCGCCTCTGCCGCCGGACCCGGCACGGCCACCGCCTCTGCCGCTGGACCCGGCACGGCCACCGCCTCTGCCGCTGGACCCGGCACGGCCACCGCCTCTGCCGCCGGACCCGGCACGGCCACCGCCTCTGCCGCCGGACCCGGCACGGCCACCGCTTCTGCCGCCGGACCCGGCACCGCCGTCGCCTCTGCCGCCGGACCCGGAGCCGTCATCGCCTCTGCCGAAACCGAAGCCGAAGCCGAAACCGAAGGGGCCCGGTCATGAAACGGTCCGCGACCGTCCTGCTCACCGCCCTCGCCCCCGTCTCCTGGGGCACCACCTACGCGGTCACCACCCAGTTCCTGCCGCCCGACCGACCCCTGTTCACCGGCCTGATGCGGGCGTTGCCCGCAGGACTGCTGCTGCTCGCCCTCACCCGGGTGCTGCCGCGCGGCGCCTGGTGGGGGAAGGCGGCGGTGCTGGGCGCGCTGAACATCGGCGCCTTCTTTCCGCTGCTGTTCGTGTCGGCGTACCGGCTGCCCGGCGGGATGGCCGCCGTCGTCGGCTCACTCGGGCCCCTGTTCGTCGTAGGCCTCTCGGCGCTGCTGCTCGGGCAGCGGCCCGCCGCGCGCACGCTGGTCACCGGGGTCGTGGCCGCGTTCGGCGTCAGCCTCGTCGTCCTGCGGGGAGCCGGTGCCCTCGATGCGATCGGGGTGCTCGCGGCCGTCGCCTCCACCGCCTCGATGGCCGCCGGGACGGTGCTGACCAAGCGGTGGGGCCGGCCGGACGGCGTCGGCCCGCTCGCGCTGACCGCCTGGCAGCTCACCGCGGGCGGTCTGCTCATCGCCCCTGTCGCGCTCCTGGTCGAGGGCGCGCCGCCCGCGCTCGACGGCCCCGCGGCCGGCGGATACCTCTACTTCGCGCTGGCCAACACGGCGGTCGCCTACTGGCTCTGGTTCCGCGGCATCGGCCGGCTCACCGCCTCCCAGGTCGGTTTCCTCGGCCCGCTCTCCCCGCTGACCGCGGCCGTCGTCGGCTGGGCAGCCCTCGGGCAGGCGCTGACGCCGGTACAGACAGCGGGCCTGGCGCTGGCCTTCGGGGCGACGCTGGCCGGGCAGCTGAGCGCGGGCAGAGGCATCGCCAAGGGTGCGGACAGGCGCCCATCGTTCAGTTCTGCTGAAAAGAACGCTCGAAAGGATTCGATGGACCTGACAAGTCAGCCGCTGGGACGGTAGGTGCACACCGATCACCGAAAGGATCTCTGTGGCCACAGCCCTGCACCAGACCGCCACCCCCGCGACCCGCCCTCACAAGGCCGCCACCCTCGTCGCCCACCCCCGCAAGGCCGCCGCCCCCGTGCTCGGCCTCGCCCTCGCCGCCCTCGCCACGGTCGTCTGGTCCGGCAGCTTCGTCACCTCGCGCGCGCTGCACGACAGTGTCCCGCCCGTGCAGCACGCCTTCTGGCGCTGGGTGATCGCGCTGGCCGCCGTCGCACCCTTCGGCGCCCGGCAGGCCTGGCGGCAGCGGAAGACGATCCGGCAGCACGGCCGTTACGTCCTGCTGGCCTCCCTGCTCGGCGTCGCCGTCTACAACACCCTCGTCAACGAGGCAGGGCTCACCACCCCCGCCGCCACCATGGGCATGATCATGGCGGCCGCACCGGTGCTGATGGCGGTGTTCGAGCGGCTGGGCGGTGTACGGCTCGGAGCGCGGCGGACCACCGGGCTGCTGACGGCCTGCGCGGGCGTGGTGCTGCTCGTCGGAGGCGGGGCGCACTTCGGCGCCGGCGACCTGTGGATGATCGCGGCGTGCTGCAGCTTCGCCGGCTACAGCGCCCTGCTGCGCCGCAGGCCCGCCGAGATCGGCGGCACCGCCTTCCTGTTCACCACGTTCCTGACCGGCACCGTCCTCCTGCTGCCCGTACAGGCCACGAGCCTCGCCGTGCAGGGCGGCTTCCGCCCGACCCCCGGCACGGTCCTGCCCCTCCTGTACGTGGGCGTGGCCTCCTCCGCGGTCGCCTTCTTCGCCTGGAGCAAGGCCATCGCCCTGATCGGCGCCGCCCGCGCCGGCGTCGTCTACTACCTTCAGCCCGTCTGCGTGGCCCTGCTCTCCTGGACGCTGCTCGGCGAGGCCACCACGGGGCCCCAACTCCTGTGCATGGCGCTGATCCTGGGCGGGGTCGTGCTGGGCGCGGGGGCCCGCCGGTGACGGCCGGGGCGCCCCGACCCGTACCGGAGCGCCGCGACCGGGTCGTGCACGGCCCGGTCGTGCACGACGCGGGCGTGTAGCGTGCGGGCATGGCCGAGTGGGACCTGAGGAAGCTGCAGATCCTGCGCACCCTGCGCGAGCGGGGCACCGTCACCGCGACGGCCGAGGCCCTCCACATGACCCCGTCCGCGGTCTCCCAGCAGCTCACCAACCTCGCCGCCCAGCTCGGCGTGCCCCTGCTGGAGGCCCATGGCCGCCGGGTACGGCTCACCGACGCGGCCCGGCTGGTACTGCGGCACACCGAACCCGTCTTCGAGCAACTGGAGCGTGCCGACGCCGAGTTGGCCGCCTACACCCGGGGCGAGGCGGGAGAGGTCCGGGTCGCGGCCTTCTCGACGGCGGTCCCGGCGCTGGTCGTACCGGCAGTACGGGCGCTGCGGGCCGCGCACCCCGGAGTGACCGTACGCGTCCGCGAGGCGGAGGCCGCCGAGGCGTACGAGCTGCTGACCGCCAAGGAGGTGGATCTCGCCCTGTCCCTGGCGGCGCGGGCACCCGACGCGACCGACGGACGCTTCACCAGGGTGCCCCTGCTGGCCGACCCCCTGGACGTCGCTCTTCCGCCCGGCCACCCGCTCGCATCGGCCCCCGCCGTTCGGCTCACCGACCTCGCCGCCGAACCGTGGATCTTCGGCGGCAGCGGCCCCTGGTCCGACATCACCCGCCGCGCCTGCGAGGCGGCAGGCTTCACTCCCCACCAGGGCCACTCGGCCTCCGGCTGGACCGCGATCCTCGCCATGGTGGAGGCGGGCATGGGGGTCGCCCTGGTCCCGCGCATGGCGGCGGCGCGCCGCGACGGCGTGGTGATGCGGCACCTGGGCGCGGAGCGGCCGGTACGGCATGTGGTGGCGGCGGTGAGGAAGGGCGGGGAGAGCGGACGGGCGGTGTCCCGGGTGCTCCAGGCCCTGCAGGACCCGGCCGCAGCCAGCGGTCACTCAGGTGCGAACTCGTACTGAAGCTCGTAGAGATGGCCCGCCTTGACCATGACGGTGGCTTCGACGGGGCGATCGTCGTCGCTGTAGACCACACGCAGCGTACGGAGCAGCGGAAGGTCGCTGGGCAGGCTCAGCGCCCGGTACTGCTCCTGAGTGGGAACCCTGGCGGAGACCCGGTCCACACTCAGGCGGGGCGGAAGACCGAGTTCGGCGAGCAGGGCCGGGGTGCGCGCCGGGCCCGGCATCGGCCAACACCGTCGGCGCCGAGGCGCTCCCGGCTGCGGATCGGATCGGAAACGGCTCACGGACGCCGTACTTCGTACAGGAAACAGCCGTACTCCACCGCCCGCACATGCACGAGTGCCACCTCCGGGTCCGTGAAGGCCTCGGCGAAGGCCGGTTCGAAGGCGGTCGGGGAACCGACCAGACGGCCGCCGAGGATGCGGCCGTCGGTGGAGTAGCGGCGGACCGTGCGATGGGCGTCGGCGAAGGGCAGGGCGTCGTCGGTGTCCGGTCCGGCGCAGTCGTCGGCGTGGATGAAGACGGGGCCCTGCTCGTCGTAGGCCCCCGGGTCGGCGCCCGTCCCGGCCGCCCAGCGGCGCAGGGGCGCGTACGAGACCAGGGCGATGCGCTCGCCCGGCTCGCTGCGGCGCAGACAGCAGCGCAGGGGTGCGCCGCCCTCGTCGTCGGTGAAGGGGGCCATGGGGCGGCCCGCGTCGTCGCGGGTGCGCAGCTCCTTGAGAGCCGTGCGCGTCAGGGGTCGTGCGGCGTATGCGGTCATGGGGCCAGCGTGCTGTGCCACCGGCTCGCCCACCGGCGGTATCCGGACATGGCCTTGCGGCGCGCCGGCCGGCCTGCCGCGCACGGCCCGCAGGGCGCGTACGGCCGAGCCCTGGGAAAGCCGAGCATGGAGAAAGGGCGCCCGGATCGGTGCCGGGCGCCCTTCACTGTGGTGCGGTGGGCTACTGAGCAGCCGCGTCCGCCGCCTGGGCCTTCAGCGCGCGCTCGACGCCCGAACGCGACTCCGAGACCAGCCGGCGCAGGGCCGCGTTCGGCTCGGCCGAGGCCAGCCAGGTGTCCGTCTTCGCCAGGGTCTCCTCGAAGACCTGGACCGACGGGTACAGACCGATCGCGATCTGCTGGGCGATCTCGTGCGAACGAGAGTCCCAGGCGTCCTTGAGGACCTCGAAGTACTTGTCCGTGTACGGCGCCAGCAGCTCCCGCTGGTCCGTCTGGACGAAGCCGCCGATCACCGCCTCCTGGACGGCGTTCGGGAGCTTGTCGGACTCGATGACCGACGCCCACGCCTCCGCCTTGGCCTCCGGCGTCGGGCGGGACGCCCGGGCGGTGGCCGCGTGCCGCTCACCGGCCGCGGTCTTGTCCCGCTCGTACTCGCCCGCGATCTCCGCCTCGTCGAACCGGCCGACCGCCGCGAGCCGCTGGACGAACGCCCAGCGCAGGTCCGTGTCGACGGCCAGGCCCTCGACGGTGTGCGTGCCGTCCAGCAGGCCCTCCAGCAGGTCCAGCTGCTCGGGGGTGCGCGCGGTCGCCGCGAACGCCCGGGCCCAGGACAGCTGGTGGTCGCTGCCCGGCTCGGCCGACCGCAGGTGGGCCAGCGTGGCGTCGGTCCAGCGGGTCAGCAGGGCCTCGCGGGCGGCGGGGTCGGCGTACAGGTCGATCGCCAGCTTCGCCTGCCGCTGCAGCGACTGCACCACGCCGATGTCCGACTCCTTGCCGACACCGGACAGCACCAGCGACAGGTAGTCGCGGGTGGCCAGCTCGCCGTCACGGGTCATGTCCCAGGCCGACGCCCAGCACAGGGCACGCGGCAGGGACGCCACGAAGTCGCCGAGGTGCTCGGTGACGACCTTCAGCGACTCCTCGTCCAGGCGGACCTTGGCGTAGGAGAGGTCGTCGTCGTTGAGCAGGATCACGGCCGGGCGGCGCTTGCCGGCCAGCTGCGGCACGGCGGTCAGCTCGCCGTCGACGTCCAGCTCGATCCGGTCGGTGCGCACCAGCTTGCCGGTGTCGGCCTGAAGGTCGTACAGGCCGATCGCGATGCGGTGCGGGCGCAGCACCGGCTCGCCCTTGGCGCCGACGGGCAGGGCCGGGGCCTCCTGGCGGACGGCGAAGGAGGTGATGAGGCCCTCGGTGTCGGTGGCGACCTCGGGGCGCAGGATGTTGATGCCGGCCGTCTCCAGCCACTTCGCCGACCAGGTCTTCAGGTCACGCCCCGAGGTCTCCTCCAGGGCACCCAGCAGGTCCGACAGGCGCGTGTTGCCGAACGCGTGCCGCTTGAAGTAGGCCTGCACGCCCTTGAAGAACTCGTCCTCGCCGACGTACGCGACGAGCTGCTTGAGCACGCTCGCGCCCTTGGCGTAGGTGATGCCGTCGAAGTTGACCAGCACGTCGTCCAGGTCGCGGATGTCGGCCATGATCGGGTGCGTGGACGGCAGCTGGTCCTGGCGGTACGCCCAGGTCTTCATCGAGTTCGCGAACGTGGTCCACGAGTGCGGCCACCTCGAGCCGGGCGCGGAGGCCTGGCAGGCGATGGAGGTGTAGGTGGCGAACGACTCGTTCAGCCACAGGTCGTTCCACCACTCCATGGTGACCAGGTCGCCGAACCACATGTGGGCCAGCTCGTGCAGGATCGTCTCCGCGCGCAGCTCGTACGACGCGTCCGTCACCTTGGACCGGAAGACGTACTGGTCACGGATGGTCACCGCGCCCGCGTTCTCCATCGCGCCCGCGTTGAACTCGGGCACGAAGAGCTGGTCGTACTTCTCGAACGGGTAGGCGAAGTCGAACTTCTCCTGGAACCAGTCGAAGCCCTGCCGGGTCACCTCGAAGATCGCGTCCGAGTCCAGGAACTCGGCGAGCGAGGGCCGGCAGTAGATGCCGAGCGGCACGCTCTGGCCGTCCTTCTCGTACACGCTGTGCACGGAGTGGTACGGGCCGACGATCAGCGCCGTGATGTACGACGAGATGCGCGGTGTCGGCTCGAAGGACCACACGTTGTCCTTCGGCTCCGGCGTCGGAGAGTTGGAGATGACGGTCCAGCCCTCGGGGGCCTTCACGGTGAACCGGAAGGTCGCCTTCAGGTCCGGCTGCTCGAAGGAGGCGAAGACGCGGCGGGCGTCCGGCACCTCGAACTGGGTGTACAGGTAGGCCTGGTCGTCGACCGGGTCCACGAAGCGGTGCAGGCCCTCGCCGGTGTTGGTGTAGGCGCAGTCGGCGACGACCCTGAGGACGTTGCGCCCCTCGAGCAGGCCGGGCAGCGCGATCCGGGAGTCCTCGAAGACCTCGGCCGCGTCGAGCGCGTCCCCGTTGAGCGTCACCTCGTGGACCGCCGGGGCCACGAGGTCGATGAAGGACGTCGCACCGTTTTCGGCGACGTCGAAGCGCACCGTGGTCACGGACCGGTAGGTACCGCCCTCCTGCGCGCCGGAGAGGTCGAGATCGATCTCGTACGAGTCAACGGTGAGCAGCTTCGCCCGCTGCTGTGCCTCTTCGCGAGTCAGGTTTGTGCCAGGCACGCGGTCATCTCCTCGTTATGTGTCGGTTGCGCCATCCTTCCATGGGATCCGCGGGGAAAGCGATGTCCTCAGCCGTCCGCCGGCGTCCCCGCCGGCACCCGCGCGAAAGGGGCGGCCACGTGTCCGTGACCGCCCCTTCCTGGAGAAACCGGGGGATTCGCCCCTACCGCGCCGTGCGCCGGCTCACTTCGCCGACAGCTCGGCGGCCACCAGCTCCGCGATCTGGACCGCGTTCAGCGCGGCGCCCTTGCGGAGGTTGTCGTTGGAGATGAACAGGGCCAGGCCGTTCTCGGCGGTCTCGTCGCGGCGGATGCGGCCGACGTACGACGGGTCCTGGCCGGCCGCCTGGAGCGGCGTGGGGATGTCGGAGAGGACGACACCCGGGGCCTTCGCGAGCAGCTCGGTCGCGCGCTCCGGGGAGATCGGGCGGGCGAAACGGGCGTTGACCTGGAGGGAGTGGCCGGAGAACACGGGAACGCGCACACAGGTGCCGGAGACCTTCAGGTCCGGGATCTCCAGGATCTTGCGGGACTCGTTGCGCAGCTTCTGCTCCTCGTCGGTCTCGTTGAGACCGTCGTCGACGATCGAGCCCGCCAGCGGAAGCACGTTGAAGGCGATCGGCCGCTTGTAGACCTGCGGCTCGGGGAAGTCCACCGCCCCGCCGTCGTGGGTCAGCCGGTCCGCGTCGGCGACCACCTTCTGGGCCTGGCCGTGCAGCTCGGCGACGCCCGCGAGACCGGAGCCGGACACCGCCTGGTAGGTGGCGACGACCAGCGCCTCGAGGCCGGCCTCCTCGTGCAGCGGCCGCAGCACCGGCATCGCGGCCATGGTGGTGCAGTTCGGGTTGGCGATGATGCCCTTGGGGCGGTCGGCGATCGCGTGCGGGTTCACCTCGGAGACCACCAGCGGGACCTCGGGGTCCTTGCGCCAGGCCGAGGAGTTGTCGATCACGACCGCACCCTGCGAGGCCACCTTCTCGGCCAGCGCCCGGGAGGTCGCGCCGCCCGCGGAGAAGATCACGATGTCCAGGCCCGTGTAGTCGGCGCTGGTCGCGTCCTCCACCGTCACGCCGTCCAGCACCGTCCCGGCCGAGCGGGCCGAGGCGAACAGGCGCAGCTCGGTGACCGGGAAGTTCCGCTCCACGAGGATCCTGCGCATGACCGTGCCGACCTGACCGGTGGCTCCGACGATTCCGACCCTCACGACGACTCCCTCTGTGTGTTGCTTTCCTGACCGGGGCTTTTCCATCATGCGGCCGACCCTGGTCCACCTGTCCAATTGTTTGCGATGCGTGCCCGAGGAGTGGGACACGATCACCCTTCGGACGGTTCCGTACCTCTGCCCGTCACCCGGCCGGGCTGGAGATATTCCCTTGCCCGGGGCCATGCGCCGGAAGCTGTGCTGTCCCGCCCCTGCCCGTGCGGACCCCGGCCACACCCGGTGTGACGTACACCTCTGACCCCGTCCGAACGTTTCCGCCCCCTCCCGCGTCGTAGGGGCAGACGCAGGAGGGGGTGGCTTGTGCTGCGCGGAGGGGCGCGCCGCAACCAGGGGGCGTACGCCGGTGCCGACAGCACCGGCGAGGACCCGCTGGACGCGGCACAGGAACGCCGGGTGCGGGCGGTGCTCGCGCTCGGCGGGGTGCCGCAGGCGGACCTGCCGGACGGGGTGCAGCAGGTCCGCCTGCGGCTGCTGGAACGGGCCGCGAGCGGCCGCGAGGCGCCGCGGGACGTGTCGGCGTGGGCGGCGGTGGTCGCCTCCAACCTGGCCATGGACTGGCACCGGGCCAAACGGCGCCAGGAACGGCTGGGCGAGCGGCTGGCGTCGCTGCGCGAGCCCGTGCACCCCTCCGGCGAGGACACCAGCCTGCTCTCCCTCGCCGTCGCCCAGGGCCTGGACGAGCTGCCCGACGCCCAGCGACAGGTGGTGATCCTGCGCTTCTTCGCCGACCTGCCGGTGCGCGCGATCGCCGAGGAGCTGGGCGTTCCCGAGGGCACGGTCAAGAGCAGGCTGCACACGGCGGTCCGCGCCCTGCGCGACCGGCTGCACGAGGACGAGGTGGTGTGACATGACCGCCCAGCACGAGGGCGCGGCGGGCGCCGGGGGCCGTGAGGAGGCCGGGGAGCTCGGCGGCATGGACGCGCTGCTGGCCGCGATCACGGGCGAGCCGCTGTCGCAGGAGGCCCGGCGGGACACGGCTTTCCTGGCCGCACACCGGTCGGCCGAGGCCGACATGGCGGTGCTGCGGGAGCAGCTGACGTGGCTCGCGGAGGCGCTGACCGGGGAGCTGCTGCCCGCGAACGAAGCGGGAGGACCGGGAGCAGGAGAACCGGAAGCGGGAGGACCGGAAGCAGCAGGGCAGGAGGCGGAACGGCACGGAGCGCAAGGGAAGGCAGCCGACGGGAAGGCAGTCGACGGGAAGGCAGTCGACGGGCCGGACGCGGACGGGGCTTCGGGTGTCAGCGAGGCGCCGGCGGCGACCGGGAAGCCGGCGACCGGTGAGTCCGGGGGAGCAGGGGAAACCGGAGGCACCGAAGAAACCGGAGGAATCGGGGGAACCGGAGGCACCGAGGGAACCGGGGGAGCCAGGGGAGGCGTTCCCCGGACGCGCAGTGTGACCCGTCCCGTCGGTCCCGCGCGCCCCGCCCGTCCGCCGCGTCCGGGCCGTCCGTCCGGACCGCGCCGGGCCCTGCGCATCGCCCTCGGGTCGCTCGCGGCCGGCGGCGCGTTCGCGATGGCCGCGGGGTTCGGCTGGCTCGTCACGCACTCCTCGGGGGGCGACATGAAGGGCGGCAGCTCCGCGGACAGCGCGAACAGTGCGGCCAAGGGTGCCGAGAACGCTCCGGCCAAGGTCTCCGGGGACGAGGGCCGGCCCGCCGACCCCGCCCTGGTCCTCGCCTGCTACCGGACGGTCGTGGAGGGCACCGTGGCCGAGGCGCAGCCACAGCCCGACAGCCCCTGGATCCGGATCGTGCTGAGCGTGAACCGCTCCTACAAGCCCGCCCGCACACCGGCCGAGGTCACCTTCGTCCTCGACGAGGGAGCCGAACCCGCCCCGCGCAAGGGACAGCACGTGCTCGTCGGGATCGGCCAGGGCCAGGACAACGCCGGCCTGTGGGCCGTCGGCGATGCCCGCGTGGCCGTCAACCGGGCCTGGATCACCGAGACGCTGCCCGAGGCCCGGCGCACCACGTGCCCGTCCGGCGAGGCGCCGACCGACAAGCCGTGAGGGGCGGAGATCCCCCCGGACCTCCGCCCCCCCCGCCTCGGTTCACCGCGTCACGGCGTGACCTTCTCGATCTTGACGCTGCCGATGCCCGCGACCGTGCCGCGCGCGTTCACCAGCTGGACCTGCCCGAAGAACTCACGGCCCGCCGGAGCCTCGGCGGCGGCCGTGACCTGGCCGGTCACCGTGGCCGAGTCGCCCGTGCCGAGCTTGACCGGGGCCGAGTCGTCGACCGTGACGGTGCCGAGCGTGGGGGAGAAGAACACGTCCCGGTAGTCGTACGCGGTCGAGCCGGACGGGACCGAGTAGCCCACGACCTTGATCGTGTAGGTGCCGGCGGCCGGGGACGGGACGGAGACCGCCTCCTCCGAGTCGCCGTCCGCGGACTGCGCGACCTGCTTGCCGGTCGCGTCGTACACGGTCAGGTCGAGGTCGGCGGCCGCGTCGGAGACGCCCCCGATGGCCACGTCCAGGGACTTGGCGCCGGCCGGGACGTCCACCGTGGTGGTCTGCGTCTCGCCCTCCTTGAGCGACGGGCGGGCCGTCCTGGCGGAGCCCAGCGGGCCGCCGGTCAGCCTGCCGTCGAGGGCCGCGTAGTGGTTGGTCACCTTCCAGGAGGCGGCGGCCGGGGTGCCCACCTTGGCCTCGGGCACGGTCACGGTCTCGGGGTCGAAAGCCGCGCCGAGGACGGAGACGTCCAGCGTGTAGGGGTTGTCGAGCAGCGGCGAGGTGCGGCGCGCCTCGACCTCGACCTCCCAGACGCCGGGCTGCGGGTCGGCGTAGGACCGCACGTCGGGCTTGCAGCCGTTGCCGTCCAGGTAGTTGACGTAGCAGTACGGGGTGCCGGTGTTGTCGACCGGAGTGCCGTACGGGTGGATCGCGATGAACCGGGTCTGGCTCTTGTCCTTCAGCCCGCCGAGCGCGACCTCCAGGGACTTGGCGCCCTCGGGCACGGTCAGGAAGTACGACCGCGTGCTGTTGCGCTGCACCGAACCCGACGCCGCGTAGGTGTGGTGGACCGGAGCGGAGACCACGACCGTGGTGAGGATCTGCTTGTCGACGCCCTCGGTCCGCGGGTCGTCGACCTCCAGGATCGCGCTCTTGATGCCGGCCGACCGCGGGGCCGCCTGGACCTTGACGGTCACGGGCTGGTTCAGCGGCAGCCTGACGACGTCGTCACCGAGGACGCGGAAGGTTCCGCCGGCGTTGTTCTCGAAGTGCAGCTCGTGCCGGACCGCCTTGTCCGGGCCGGACGTACGGGTGAGGGTGACGTCGTACGTCTTCTTCTCGCCCGCCTTCAGGCCGCCCTCGCGGTCGTACAGGCCGGTGCCGGAGCCCGGGGTCTTGAGCGCCTGGTCGAGTGCGGTGTCGACCGGGGCCTTGACGGTGTACTCGTGCGAGGCCGCGTCGTCGCGGATCGCGTCCCACGCGTCCACGACGTTGATGCGGCCCGCGCCCTCCTCGTAGGCCTGCACGCCCTTGATGTGGTCGGCCGTCGAGGTCAGAGCCGTGCGCAGCGTCGCGGGCGTCAGGTCGATGCCCTTCTGCTTCGCGGCGCTCAGCAGCAGCGCGCTCGCGCCCGTGGCCTGTGGGGAGGCCATCGAGGTGCCCTGGAGCATCGAGTAGCCGGCCGGCAGCGAGTAGCCCGCCTCGGCGACCGGGGAGCCGGGCAGCCAGGTCTGGGTGGTGTTGATCGCGGCGCCGGGCGCGACCAGGGTCGGTGTGAAGCCACCGTCCTCCCGCGGGCCGCGCGAGGAGAAGGGCATCATCTGGTACTGCTTGTCCACCTGCGAGCCGTAGTTGGCGGCCCACGTCTGCCGGGAGATGCCCGCGCCGACCGAGATCACCTTGTCCGCGAGGCCGGGGTCGCCGATGGTGTTGGCGCCGGGGCCGGAGTTGCCCGCGGAGATGACCAGCTGGACGCCGTAGGTGTCGATGAGCCGGGTGTACAGCTCGGCGCGCGCGTTGTTGCCGTCGTTCAGTGCGGGCAGGCCGCCGATCGACATGTTGACGATGTCGACGCCCCGGTTGGCGACCAGGTCGATCATGCCCTCGGTGAGCGCGACGTTGGTGCAGCCGCCGGTCCAGGTGCAGGCACGGGAGGAGACGATCTTCGCGCCGGGGGCGGCGCCGTTCATCTTCCCGCCGAACAGGCCGTTGGCGGAGGTGATGCCGGCCACGTGGGTGCCGTGCTCGGACTCGATGACGCCGATGTTGACGAAGTCGGCCTTCTTGCCGGTCCAGTCCCCGCCGTACGGGTCCATCGGCACGTCCTTGCGGATCTGCACGACGAACGGCACGCGCTCCACGACGTCGGTCTTCGGGTCGTCGGTGCCGAAGTAGCCGACCTGGTAACCGTCCTTGTACGGCTTCATCGGGGTGTCGTCGGTGAAGTCGTGGTTGTTGTTCAGGTCGAGGGTGACCGTGCCGGCCGCCGGGTCGTACAGGACGCCCCAGCTGTCGGTGGTGTCGCCGTCCCGGTTGAGGTCGCCCTTCTCGTCGCCGCCGGTGGTGGCGGACTCCTTGAAGGTGCTGATCTGGTACGAGCCGGCCGGCGCCGTCCAGGTCTGGCCGCCGTAGCCGAAGCTCGGGCCGGAGACCGCGGTGACCATGGGGCGCCAGGTGGCGTCGCCGTCCACGATCGGGTCGGTCGCGGTCACCCAGTCGACGATCTTGCGCTCGCCGGTGGTGGTCTTCTGCAGCGCCGGGTGGCCGAGGTCGACGCCGGAGTCGAGGATGCCGATGGTGACGCCCCGGCCGTCCGCCTTCGGGTGCTCCTCGACGAAGTCGACGGCACCGGTCTCGAAGGACGGGTTGTACGGGTTCTCGGCGGGGGTGTTCTTGTCCGGCCCGCCGGAGGCGGCCCTGCCCGACGGGGACTTCGTGCCGTTCGGCGTCGGGTCGTCCAGCTGGATCTCCTGGCGCAGGTCGATCGCGTGCACCGAGGAGAGCTTGGCGGCGGCGGCGATGGCCGAGTCCGCCCTGCCGGTGGGGACGGTGGCCCGGACATAGCCGAGCCTGTCGTAGGTCCGGCCCACCGAGCCGCCCCTGACCGCGTCCAGTTCCCTGGCGACCTGTTCGGTCTGCCCCGGCGCGGTCGCGATCATCATCGTGACGTTCTTGTCGCCGTCCGCCTTGGCCTCGGCGAGCAGGTCGGCGTCGTCCGAACCCAGCTTGTTCCGGGCGGACTTGACGCCGGGGTCGGTGGCCGTGGCCGGTGGGGGCACCTCCCGCGCGTTGAGCAGTGGGGGAGTGTCCGCGGCGAGGGCCAGGGGTATCGGCCCGGCCGCGGAGAGAGCGGCCACCACGCCCACGGCCACGGCTATGCGGGCCAGGCGTCTCGGACCGGGTATCGGATCACGCTCGGGGGTGAGGGTCATCGGCATCCCTTGTAGGTGAAATGTGCTGTGCCGGACGAGGGCACAGCTTCACCCAAGGGATGGGATTTTGGGGACCGTTGACCGAAACGATATCGATGTATGGGGAAAACCCGCGATGGGTTTTGACCGGCTAACGCCTGAATGGTTGCGGATTCGCCGGTTCGCTCAGCTCTCCTTGGAGCGGGCGTAATGCCGGGACGCCTTGGCGCGGTTGCCGCACGCGGCCATGGAGCACCAGCGGCGGGTGCCGTTCCTGGACGTGTCGTAGAAGTGCAGGACGCATGTCTCGTGGGCGCAGGAACGGATCCGGTCCGGGGCCTCGGTGAGCAGCTCGAGGTAGTTGCGGGCGGCCAGCCAGGCCGGCTCCCAGGACGGGTCGGCGAACTCGGGCTCCTCGGCCGCGCCCTCGGCGGTCAGCCGGGCCCGGATGCGCCCGTGCGCGAGGACGGCGTCGACGAGCGGCGCCGCTTCGGCCGGTGATCCGTCCACCGCGGTCTTGAGCGCCTCGCGCGCCTCCCGCAGATGGCGCAGCGTGCCCTCGTCGCCCGCGTGGGCGACGTCCAGTCCGTTGGTGGCCAGCCACACGGCCAGCCCCTCGGTGTCGGCGAGCAGGTCCTGGGTGGCGCCCTCGCGGTTCCACCGGGTGTTGAGCAGGTCGAGGGCGAGGGGCTCGCCGGTGAGCGGGCGGGGGTCGCGGACGGCGGACATGGGCACTCCTTCTCGGCTAACCGTTCAAGAGTACGTGACCGGTTGACGCTCTCGCCCCTAACCTTCTAATGTGGCTTACGTCGGTTAGAGAGCCCGTGAAGGGCAGCCCGAAGGGGAGAGTCATGACCTTGCGCACCGGCCACACCGGCCTGAACGTCACCGATCTGGACCGCTCGCTCGCCTTCTACCGGGACGTCCTGGGCTTCGCGCTGCTCGCCGAGGGCAAGGAGGACGGCCGCCGGTACGCCTTCCTGGGCGAGCGGGACGGTGAGGGCGGGCCCGTCCTCACCCTCTGGCAGCAGGCGCAGGAGTCGTACGACGGCGGCCGGGCCGGACTGCACCACCTGGCCTTCGCGGCCGGCTCGATGGACCGGGTCCGGGAGTACGAGACGGTGCTGCGCGGTGCCGGGGTGGAGTTCCACCACGACGGCGTGGTCGCCCACGGGGAGGGCGCCGGTTCGGGCGGGATCTTCTTCCACGACCCCGACGGCACCCGCCTGGAGATCTCCGCACCCCTGGGCTCCGAGCAGGCCCCGGCCCCGCACGCCTCCGCTCCGACCTGCGGCTTCTTCTAGTCATGGGTGGGTATCACGCGGGCTCGCGCGCTCTGCAGGACCTGGTCGGGGTGCGCGAGCGCGCCGACCACGTCGGCCGCTCCCTCGGCCAGGACATCAAACCGGTCGCGGCGGCCTTCCTCGGCATCCAGCCCCTGCTGGTCGTGGGCGCGGCAGATCCCGGCACCGGCCGGGTGTGGGCCTCGCCGCTCGCGGGCCCACCCGGCTTCGTGCGGGCCACCGGGCCCCGGCAGATGTCCGTCGCGGGAGGGTCGCCCCCGGCCGACCCGCTCACGGCGGCCCTGGCCACCCCGGGCACCCCCGTCGGCACCATCGCCCTCGACCCGCGCACCCGCCGTCGCATGCGCCTCAACGGCCGGCTGCGGCCGACGGCAAGGGGCTTCGCCGTCACGGCGGACCAGGTGTTCTCCAACTGCCCGAAGTACATCCAGCGCCGGGAGGGCTACGAGACCGTGGACCGGACGCCGGGCAAGCCCCGTCGGGGCGGCGAACTGACCGCGCAGCAGCGGGAGTTCATCGCGGCGGCCGACACCTTCTTCCTGGCCACGGTCCACGGCCACGGCGCCGACGTCAGCCACCGCGGCGGCAACCCCGGCTTCGTCCGGGCCGTCTCGGCCCGCACACTGACCTGGCCCGACTACCCGGGCAACGCCATGTTCCTCACCCTGGGCAATCTGCGCACCGACCCCCGCGCCGGAGTGCTCTTCCTGGACTGGACGAGCGGCACCGCCCTCCAACTCACCGGAGAGGCGCACACCGCGTTCGGACCCGACGGCGAACGGACGGTCCGCTTCGCCGTCACCGAGGTGCTGGAGACGCCGGCCGCCGTTCCCCTGCGCTGGTCGGCACTGGAATATTCGCCCGCCAACCCGGAGCCCGCGCGCTAACGTCCGTCCATGCGACGGAAGCTGAGGGTGGCGGCCTACGCCGTGTGCGTCCGCGACGGACAGATCCTGCTCGCCCGGTCCCCGGCCCCCGACGGCACCCCCGAGTGGGTCCTGCCGGGCGGCGGCATGGAGCACGGCGAGGACCCGTACGACACCGTCCGCCGCGAGGTGACCGAGGAGACCGGCTACCGCATCCGGGTGACCAATCTGCTCGGCGTGGACACCAGCAGCCGGGTCTTCCGCGGCGGACGCCTGCGCCGCCTCGGTGACCACCAGGGCCTGCGGATCCTCTACGAGGGCGAGATCGCCGGCGGCGAACTCCGCAACGAGGTCGGCGGCTCCACCGACCTCGCCGCCTGGCAGGCGCTGGACGCCCTGTCCGGCCTGAACCGGGTGCGGCTGGTCGACGTGGCGCTGCGGCTGTGGCGCGAGCGCCCGGCGGACGGACATCTGGCCCCGGAAACCCGTCCCCTACCCCAGGAGATGAACGAGGAGTAACCGGCCTCCGGCCACTCGCAATCCACTCCATGACCGCAACCCCTACCCCGAGATCCACGTACGGTGATCGGCGCTGCGCGTTGCCGCCGCGTTCACGCGCAGGTCATCCCCGGTGCCAACCATCCAGAGCGAGCGGGGCGTTCGCGCCTGCGACGGCCCGCGACCACAGCCGACGCGTTCGCACTCGGGGAGATCGCGCCATGTCGCGCATACGCTCTGTCGCCACCTCCGCTCTGGGGGTCCACCGCCGTACCGTCCTCGCCGCCGCCGGAGCGGTCTCGCTCTCCGCGGGCGTCGGCTACGTCCTGCGCCCGACCGACAGCGAGGCCACCACCACCGCCGAGGCGCCCGTCGCCCAGTCCCGGCGGGCCGCGGCGGCGAGCCCGCTCGCCCCCTACACCAAGGGCACCACCCTCGCCTCCGTCGCGGCCCCCCGCAACAGCTCCGGCTACCGCCGCCTCGGCGACGGCCCGGGCTGGAAGCGGGTCGTGCGCAGCGAGCTGGCCGCCCCCAAGTCGGGCCGCGCGGGCCGCCGTACGACGCTCGCCGCGTTCGTGCAGTTCACCGACCTGCACCTGATGGACGTTCAGCACCCGCTGCGCCTGGAGTTCCTGCGCTCCGCCGACCCGCACGCCTGGCGCCCGCACGAGGCGCTGACCGTGCCGGGCGCCATCTCGCTCGTCGAGCGGGTCAACGCGCTGCACGGCGCCCCCGTCACCGGCGCCCCGCTGCACTTCGTCATGACCACCGGCGACAACACCGACAACAACGCCCACTCCGAACTGGAGTGGTTCATGAAGGTGATGAGCGGCGGCCGGATCACACCCAACAGCGGGGACCCGCGGCACTACGAGGGCGTGCAGAACAGCGGCCTCAAGCTGTACTGGCAGCCCGACTCCACCGCCCGCGACGGCGACAAGGCGCTCGGCTTCCCGCACCTGAAGGGCTTCCTGGCCGCCGCGATCCGGGAGGTGCAGAGCCCCGGCCTCAACCTGCCCTGGTACTCCACCGTCGGCAACCACGACGCCCTCCCGCTCGGCTGCTACGGCTCCCACGGCGACCGCTACCTCGCCGAGGCGGCCATCGGCGGCAAGAAGCTGATGAACGTCACCGCCGCCGAGGCCAAGAAGCTCCAGGACGCCATCAAGAACGCCACGGACCCCAAGGGCGTCGGCTACCGCGACTTCCTCAAGGCGCACGCCCGCTCGACGCACTCGGTCACCCCGGACGAGAAGCGGGCCCCGTACACCTGCGCGGACTATCTGAAGGCCCACCTGGACCCCGCCCACCAGGGCCACGGCCCGGTCGGCCACGGCTACTCCTCGGCGAACCTGGATGCGGGCACCCAGTACTACGCCTTCCGCATCTCCGACGACGTCATCGGCATCAGCCTCGACACCACCGACGCCGGCGGCCACTACGAGGGCTCCATCGGCACCGCCCAGCTGGCGTGGCTGGAGAAGACGCTCAAGGACAACAAGGACTCCTACGCCGTCGTCTTCAGCCACCACACCAGCAAGACGATGACCAACACCCGCCCCGACCCGGCCCGCCCCGGCGAGCGCCGCCACGACGGCGCCGAGGTGATCTCGGTCCTCGCCTCCCACGGCAACGTGCTGGCCTGGGTGAACGGGCACATCCACAAGAACGTCATCACCCCGCACAAGGCCTCCGGCGGCCGCTCCTTCTGGGAGATCTCCACCGCCTCGCACGTCGACTACCCCCAGCTCGCCCGGGTCATCGAGCTGGTGGACAACAAGGACGGCACGCTCTCCGTCTTCACCACCCTGATCGAGTCGGCGGCCCCGCACCGCACCGACTTCGCCGACCTCTCCCAGACCGGCCTCGCCGCTCTCTACCGCGAGCTGTCCTACAACGCCCCCGGCGCCAGCAAGACCCTCGCGGGCAACGCGGACGACCGGAACACGGAGCTGGTGCTGAAGAAGGGCTGATAGTCACTCAACCGGGCTACAAGCTCGCAACCTTCGCACACCGCCACCAGTCCCTCATCCCGACCGAACCGAACGGCACAGTTGGGGGAAAGGCATGCGTGTACGGACGACCCTGGTGGGCGCGACCGTCCTGCTCCTCACGGCCGCCGTGGCGGGCCCGGCCTTCGCGGCCGGCCCCGCCCCGGGCGACCGCGAAGGCAACGGCCACCCGGCCACCCGCCGCGCGATCGAGGCGGCGGTCCGGGCCGGCGTGCCCGGGGTGACCGCCACCGTGAAGGACGCCCACGGCACCTGGTCCGCGACCGCCGGCGTGGGCGACCTGCACACGGGCAGGCAGCGCTCCACGGCCGACCGCTACCGGGTCGGCAGCATCACCAAGACCTTCGTCTCCACCGTCCTGCTCCAGCTGGAGGCGGAGGGCCGGCTGTCCCTGGACGACACGGTGGACCACTGGCTGCCCGGAGTGGTGCGGGGCCATGGTCACGACGGCCGGAGGATCACCGTCCGGCAGCTCCTCAACCACACCAGCGGCATCTACAACTACACGGCCGACGACGACTTCGCCCGCACCTACTTCACCAAGGACGGCTTCTTCGCGCACCGCTACGACACGCGTGCCCCGCTCGACCTGGTGGCGATCGCGACGAAGCACGAGCCGGACTTCGCGCCCGGCACGTCCTGGAAGTACTCCAACACCAACTACGTCGTGGCCGGCATGGTGATCCAGAAGGTGACGGGGCATTCGTACGCCACGGAGATCACCCGCCGCATCATCGACCCCCTGCACCTCACGGCCACCTCCCTCCCCGGTACCCGGGTCACGGTCCCGCGGCCCAGCAGCCGCGCCTACTCGAAATTCACGGACCCGACGGGCCCGACGTACGACGCCACGAACCTCAATCCGTCCATCGCCTCCGCGGCCGGGGAATTGATCTCGGATTCCGCGGACCTCGATCGTTTCTACAGCTCCCTGCTGCGCGGGAAACTCCTTCCGCCCGAGCAGCTGAAGGAAATGAAGACCACCGTGAAGACCGGCGGTACCCCGAACACGGGCTACGGTCTCGGGCTCATCGACACCGCGCTGACCTGTGGTGTTCATGTCTGGGGCCACGACGGCGGCATCCATGGCTCCCAGTCCGCGGCGGTGGCGACGGCAGACGGCCGCCATGCGCTGGCGCTGAATTTCAACGGGGACTGGACCGGGGACGCACTCGCCGTGATCGAAAAGGAATTCTGTTAGGCAACGTTTCATGCGCGTAGTTCTGCGTTAACTCGTACGTAATGTCCGTACCGCCTCATATCGGCTAACCCGCTGTTGACGGGGATGGCTCGATCTTCTCGATCATTTATGCAAGGCGGGTGGTCGTGTGCGTATGAGGCACGGACTGCGAGTGCTGTCGGTCTACGAGGGTTTCTTCTCCGGAGGGGCCCGGATCGTGCACAGCGACGTCGTACTGGGACTGGCCGAGGGCGGCCAGTCCCACCAGGTGCTCAGCATCCACGGAGAGGTCCACCGCGAGGCCACCCGGCAGCGGATGGAGGACGACCCCTGCTACCGGTCGCTCACGGGCGGCGGCGTGGGGGTCGCGTCACTGGGGCGCACCGCGGGCCTGGTGGACGGATCGGTCGCGGCGTCCGTTTTCAGCGGACCGGAGCTGGCCGAAACGGCACGGGCCATGGCCGCGGCCGATGTGATCCTCTCCCTCAAGGAACAGCCGCTCGCCCTCCTGAACCAGGGCGGCCTGCCGCGCCGCCCGGTCGTGGTCGGCCTGCACCGCTCCGACCCCGAGAACCAGGGACCCGCCCTGGACGAGCTGAAGGCCGCGATCTCCGACGGCACGGTGGTCGCGTGCGTGTGCTGCGCCGAGTCGACCCGGGCGGCGTACCGGGCGGCGGGCATTCCGGACGAGGTGCTGCACGTCATTCCCAACGGCGTGGACCTGCTCCGCTTCCGTCCGGACGCGGCGGCACGGCTGGCGTTCCGCGCCCGTCTGGGCATCCCGGCCCCTGCGCCGGTGATCGTCTTCGCGGCCCGCTACGCCACGATGAAGAACGTCCCGCTCTTCCTCCGTGCCGCCCGTGCCTACCTCGCCCGCGAGCCCGAGGGCCACGTCCTGATGTGCGGCGCGGGCATGAACGACACGAACCCGGCCCTGTGGGCCGACATCGAGGTCGCGTTCGGCGCGGACCGGCACCTTGCGGAAAGGATCCGCCTCCTCGGCGTGCGCCGCGACATGGAGACCGTCTACGCCGGCGCCGACGTCGTCGCCCTGACCTCGGCCTCCGGGGAGGCGGCGCCGCTGTGCCTGATCGAGGGGATGATGTGCGGCGCCGTCCCCGTGACCACGGACGTGGGCGACAGCGCGGAGATCGTCCGGGGTCACGGCTTCGTGACCCCGCAGGACCCGCAGGCCATCGCCCTGGCCTGGACGGCTGCGGTCGCCGGCCGCGCCGAGTTCGCCCCGGCGCTGGCGGCGAGCCGCGAACGCTTCAGCCGTACGCGCATGATCGCGGCCTACGCCGCGCTGCTCGACGGCGTCCACATGGAGGCCGCGCGCCTGCCGACGCTGCCCGAGCCGCTGTAGCGGGGGCGGGCGGGAGGCCCGGGCGGCGTCCTTCGCTACGGTGACCCCCGCGCCCTGAACCGGTCCCGGGCGACGTCGATGCTGTGGGGGAGATCGAGTGCTCGTGCGACCAGGCGGAAGACGGGGCGCGGTCGCCGTGCTCTGGGCCGTTGCCGTGCTGCTTCTCGGGGCGTGCGGGAAACAGGTGGCCGGCGCGACGGACGGGGCCTCGCCGCTGCCCTGGACGACGGAAGAGCCCTCCGGCGTCACGGGAGCACGCCTCGGCGCCGACGGCCGCACGCTGAGCCTCGGCACCCGGGTGCCCGGCGGGGCACACGCCTGTGTGAAGGACCTCAAGGCCGTGGTCACGGACCGTGTGAACGGCGCCGTGCGGGTGCAGATCACCTTCGTCTCGCCCGACGGGGACAGACGCTCCGGGTGCACCCGGGAGAAGCCGGCCACGGCGCGGGTGCGGCTGCCCGGGCCGCTCGGCGAGCAGGACCTGATCGTCGACCACGACACGCACTTCACCCTCGACGGCGCGAGGCCGCCCGCGCTGCGGCTGTGCGGGCCGCTCGGCTGCCACCCGCCGGCCACCGGCTGTACCGCCGGCTCCTACGACCAGGCGTTGACGGCGGTCGACGCGCCCCGGCACACGTACCGGGACGCGCAGCGGTGCGACGGGAAATGGCTGGTGCTGGACTTCTCCTGGCGCACGGGACCGGCCTGTGACGACACCTCGGATCCCGCCTGCTCGTCGGCGCTGGGCGACCGCTGGTTCTTCCGGGCCGGGAAGTCCGGGTGGGAGCCGGTCCTCGAGAGCGTGCGGGGAGGCTGCCGGGACGTGCAGCGCAAGGAGCCCGGGTTCCCGGCCGCGCTGTGCGGGACGCTGGCCCCGCTGCCCGCCAGGCTGCACCCCAGCTACCCCCCGCCGTCCGCCTCGCCCCCCGCCCCGCCGTCGGTGTCACCCTCTGCCGCGCCGTAGGCGCGCGGCGGGCTTCAGGACGCGCGGGTGAGAGCCGGGAGGTAGCCGAGGGACTGCCCGGGCGCGTTGGGGTGGTACGACTCGGTGATCGCCAGCACGTCGACGCTGTGCAGCCAGGGACTGGCGGAACAGATCTCATGGCCGGCGAAGGCGGCGGTGACATCGGCGAAGGTGAATCCGTGGGCGGCGGCGCGCCGGGCGATCACCTCGTTGAGGTGGTCCACGGCGTCGTTGACGGCGGCCCGCTCGGAGTCCGCGAGGCCCAGCGCACAGCTGCCCCTGAGCCGGTACAGATGCGGATAGCCGAGCACCACGACGTGTGCGGCGGGCGCCCTGTCCCTGACGGCCGAGTAGAGACGGTCGAGGTTGTCCCGCAGGGGCCCGTCCATGGCGGCGCGGGTGCCGGAGACCGCGGACAGGCACCGGGTGGTGCCGCCCAGCGCGCAGGTCGTCATGGCGCCGGAGAAGCCGGCGTCGGCGCCGCCCGCGGTGAGGGTGACCAGGCCGGTGGTCGGGCCGAGCGGACCGAGCTGGTCGTCCAGGACGTCGGTCGCGCGGGCGCCGTTGCAGGCGACGAAGCTGAAGGACGACGGCGCATGGGCCTCGGCCCACAGGACGGGGTAGGCGTGGCTGCTGCGCTTGCAGCCCTTGTCCGGGGGCAGGTAGTCGCCGGCTCCGGCACCGGAGGAGTAGGAGTCACCGAGGGCCACATACCCGGCGGCCTCGGTCCGGGGCGCCGTCTGTGCCGTCGCGGGGTCGGCGAAGGCGCAGGCGGCCGCGAGGAGGAGGGAGGCCGCGCCCGTCGCTGTTCGGGACTGTCTCATGAGTCTCCTGTACCGCGGCCCCGACCGGCCCCGCCCGCCGTGCTGGTCCGCCCGGGTGACCCCTCACCCGGGCGGCGCAGCAGAAGTTGCCCGACGGCGCCACGCATGAGGAGGGGCCACCGGTGTCCGGCCCGGTGGCCCCTCCTCTCCCCTCCTGGTGCTCCCTCGGTCCGTCACTACCGGGGCAGCACCACGACGTAAGCGGCCGGATCGCGGTCCCCCGACGCCATCAGCGCCGTACGGATCACCGCCGCCTGCTGCGCCAGGGACGCCCTGAGCTTGCGGGGGGTGATGTAGACGACCGTGATCCCCAGGCGTTCCAGGTGCTCCCGCTTGCGGGCGTATTCCGACCACAGCGCGTCCTCGTCCTGGCGCGGCGCCCGCGTGTCCAGCTCCACCGCCACGGCCTGGTCCGGCCAGTAGGCGTCCACGCCGCCCAGGTGGGGGCCGCCGGGCAGGCGCAGGTCCACGTTCCAGACCGGGTCGGGCAGGCCGTACTCGCGGACCATCCGGAACAGCCGGTCCTCCGCGATCGCCCGGCCCTCGGCCAGCAGCGAGTCCACCGCGTCCACCACGTGCGGCCGGGTCAGCAGCTTTGCCGCGGTCAACTCCCGTACCACCGCGGCGGGTTCGCAGTGCCCGGCGCGCACCGCCTCCGTCAGCAGACGCCGTACCGCACCCGCGTCGGTCAGCTCCGCCACCGCGTCCGCCAGCGCGCGCGGCACCGGCGCCACCGGAAGTCCGGTCACCGCCCGGGGAGTCGGCAGGGAGGAGGTGCGCAGGACCCGCACGTACCCGGCCGAGCGCAGCCGGCGCATGCGCGGGACCAGGACGTCGACGTGGTCCAGGGACAGCAGCGGCGGGGTGGACGAGAAGCCGTACAGGGTCAGGGCCGCCAGGCCCGTGATCACCGCCTCCGCGTACACCGGTCGGTGCGGGTCCTCGGCGGTGGGCTGGGACGGCACGCCCGGCGTCGTCTCGCGCGCCGCGTACAGCATCGCGCCGTGGAGCCGCTCCTCGCTGGTCGGCGGGCCGGGGTGGAGCAGGATCACGTTCGGCAGGAGAAGCTGCCAGGGGCCGCCGGGGCGGCAGTGTTCGGCCAGTTCGGCGGAGGTCACGCCGTGCGAGCGGAGCTGAGCCGCCGTCAGGACGCGGCGGTGGACCTCGGAGAGGTGGCGCAGGGGGCGGGGGGAGAGCGGGGTGTTGTGCGTCATGGCCACGAACTTCCCGCGCTTCGTCCCGCCTTTAACCGCTGTTACAGGGCCGTCGATGAATGCGGACAAGGTGGTACTAAAGGACGGGTGTTCGGGTGTCGAGTAGGCAGCGAAAACCCCTGGTCCGATCGGGTGCGGACCAGGGGTTACGGCTCCTATTGCCTGAATTCCGTAACGGTCACGGGAGCGGCGACCTCAGGCCAAGGCTCAGGCGTCGGCCGCCGCCGCGTCGCACACCTGTCCGCGCAGCGACCGCGCCAGGTCGTCCCGCGCCTCCAGCACGAGCCGGCGCAGTGCCGGAGCCGCGTCCGCGTGGGACGTGAGCCACGCGTCCGCCCCGTCCAGCGTCTCCTGCCGGTCCTGGAAGGAGGGGAACAGGCCCCGCACGACATCCATGCCGATCTGGATCGACCGCTCCTGCCACAACCGCGCGATCGCGGCGAAGTACTTCTCGGCGTACGGCGCCGTCAGCTCCCGCTGCGAGGGCTGGCCGAAGCCCGCGATCGTCGCCTCCACCAGCGCGTTCGACAGGCTGTCGGACTCCACCACCTGCGCCCACGCCTGGGCCTTGACCGTCGGCGAGGGGCGCGCGGCCAGGCAGCGGACCTGGTGCCGCTTGCCGGACGCCGTGTCGTCACGGGCCAGTTCGGCCGCGAGGACGGACTCGTCGGCCACTCCGTGGGCCGCCAGCGGCTCCAGGAAGGACCAGCGCAGCTCCTGGTCCACTTCCAGGCCCTCGATCGTCTCCGTGCCGTCCAGCAGGTCCTTCAGCAGCGCGAGGTCCGCCTCGCGGGAGGCGACCGTAGCGAGGAAACGCGCCCAGGCCAGCTGGTGTTCGCTGCCGGCCCGTGCCGCCCGCAGCTCCCGCAGCGCACCCTCGGCGAGCAGTTCCTCGCCCGTCGCCCGCCATGCGGGAGCCGCGTAGTGCATCAGCGCCGAGTTCGCCCACGCGTGCAGCATCTGCAGCACACCGATGTCGGATTCCCGGCCCCCGAACCGCAGCACCAGATCCACGAAGTCCCGCGCCGGCAGCAGCGCGTCCCGGGTCATGTTCCACAGCGCCGACCAGCACAGCGCGCGGGCCAGCGGGTCGGTCAGCGCGCCCAGGTGCGCCCGCAGGGTGGCCAGCGACGTCTCGTCGAAGCGGATCTTGCAGTAGGTCAGGTCGTCGTCGTTGACCAGCACCAGCTCCGGGGCCTCGGCCCCGGCCAGGTCCGCCACGACCGTGCGCGGACCCTCGACGTCGGTCTCCACGCGTGCGTAGCGCTCCAGCGCGCCCTCGGGGGTGCGGCGGTACAGGCCCACCGCGATCCGGTGCGGGCGCTCCTCCGGGTACGCCTCCGGCGCCTCCTGCACCACCGCCAGCTCGGCGACGCGGCCCCCGGCGTCCAGCAGCACCTGCGGGGTCAGCGAGTTCACCCCGGCCGTCTGCAGCCAGGAGTGCGCCCACGCCGTCATGTCCCGGCCGCTGGTCTCCGCCAGCACCGACAGCAGGTCGCCCAGGCGTGTGTTGCCGTACGCGTTGCGCTTGAAGTAGCGGCGGGCGCCCTCCAGGAAGGCCTCCTCGCCCACGTACGCCACCAGCTGCTTCAGCACGGAGGCGCCCTTGGCGTACGTGATGCCGTCGAAGTTGAGCTTCGCGTCCTGCAGGTCGCGGATGTCGGCCGTGACCGGGTGCGTGGAGGGCAGCTGGTCCGCGCGGTAGGCCCAGGCCTTGCGGCGGTTGGCGAAGGTGATCCAGGCGTCGGTGAAGCGGGTCGCGCCGACGTTCGCGAACGTGCCCATGAAGTCCGCGAAGGACTCCTTCAGCCACAGGTCGTCCCACCACTCCATGGTGACCAGGTCGCCGAACCACATGTGCGCCATCTCGTGCAGGACGACGTTGGCCCGCGCCTCGTAGGACGCCTGCGTCACCTTGCCGCGGAAGATGTACTCCTCACGGAAGGTGACCAGACCGGGGTTCTCCATCGCGCCCAGGTTGTACTCGGGCACGAACGCCTGGTCGTACTTCCCGAACGGGTACGGGTAGTCGAAGTGGCCGTGGAAGAAGTCCAGGCCCTGCTTGGTGACCAGGAAGACGTCGTCGGCGTCGAAGTAGGGCGCGAGCCCCTTGCGGCACAGGGCGCCGAGCGGGATCTCCAGCTTCGTCCCGTCCTCGAAGGTCCGCTCGTAGGAGTCCGTCACGTAGTGGTACGGGCCCGCCACGACGCACGTGATGTACGTCGAGATCGGCTTCGTCTCCGCGAACCGCCACACTCCGTCGGCGAGTTCGCCCGCGCCGTTGCTCCACACCGTCCAGCCCTCGGGCGCCTGCACCTCGAAGCGGTAGGGAGCCTTGAGGTCCGGCTGCTCGAAGTTCGCGAAGACGCGGCGGGCGTCGGCCGGCTCGTACTGCGTGTAGAGGTAGACCTCGTCGTCCTCGGGGTCCACGAAGCGGTGCATGCCCTCGCCGGTGCGGGAGTAGGCGCACCGGGCGTCGACCGTCAGCTCGTTCTCCGCGGCCAGGTCCTCCAGGACGATCCGGGAGCCGTCGAAGACCTCGCCGGGGTTCAGGTCCTTCCCGTTGAGCGTGATAGAGGTCACGCTCGGTGCGATCAGGTCGGCGAAGCTCGCGGCGCCCGGCTCGTTGCAGCGGAACCTGATCGTGGTCACCGAGCGGAACGTGCGTGGCTCCCCGCCCCCGTCGCCGACGGCGGAGCGCAGGTCCAGCGCCACCTCGTACCCGTCCACGGACAGCAGAGCGGCCCGCTCCCGGGCCTCGTCGCGGGTCAGATTCTCACCGGGCACCGGCGGCACTCCCTCGTGGTCGCTTGGAACGTGTGAACAGGACCGATCCTGCCATGCGCCCCTGACGCGGGGCAGTAGGGAATGGGGATGCGAGGGGCGATGTTGAGCCTTCAAAAGAACGTCTCGCCGAGGAGAAGCATGTCCGAGACCGTGACCACCCCGTCCGGCAAGACCCCCGTGGACTTCTGGTTCGACCCGCTGTGCCCCTGGGCCTGGATGACCTCCCGCTGGGTGCTGGAGGTCGAGAAGGTCCGGGACATCGAGGTCCGCTGGCACATCATGAGCCTTGCCGTCCTCAACGAGAACAAGCTGGACGAGCTGCCCGAGGAGTACCGGGAGATGCTCGCCACCAAGGCCTGGCAGCCGGTGCGCGTGGTGACCGCCGCCTGGCAGAAGCACGGCGAGGACGTCCTGGGCCCGCTGTACACCGCGCTCGGCACCCGCATCCACAACAACGGCGAGGGCGCGACCCTGGAGGCCGTCGCCGGCGCGCTCGCGGACGTCGGCCTGCCCGCCGAGCTGATCGACTACGCCGAGCAGAAGGACTTCGAGTTCGACGCCGAACTGCGCGCCTCCCACAAGGAGGGCATCGACAAGGTCGGCCAGGACGTCGGCACCCCGGTCATCGCGGTGCCGGGCGACGACGGCGAGCAGATCGCCTTCTTCGGCCCCGTCGTCACCCCCGCCCCGAAGGGCGAGGAGGCGGCCCGCCTGTGGGACGGCACCCTCGCGGTCGCCTCCGTCCCGGGCTTCTACGAGATCAAGCGGACCCGCACCAAGGGCCCCGACTTCAGCAACCTGTAAGCCGTCCGGCACGTCTGCAGGTCCCCGGACGGGCCCGGTCAGCGCCGGGCCCGTTCCCGTGCCCCGGCCAGCCGCTCCAGGTGCTCCTCGTACCCCTTCGCGTAGTACGCCGCCCGTGCCGCGTCCGGCTCCACCACCAGCGTCGGCTCGGTCCAGGCCGCCGCATCCAGGGTGACGCCGCAGCGCTCGGCCGCCGCCAGCACCGCGCCCCGCGCGCCCACCTCGCCCCCGGCCACCCGCAGCGGACGGCCCAGGACATCGGCCAGCAACCGCATCCAGGCGGGGCTGCGGGTGCCGCCGCCGCACACCGCGAGCGAACCGGTCAGACCCGCCGCCGCCAGGCAGTGCCGGGCCGCGTACCCGATGCCCTCGCAGGTGGCGCGGATCAGATCGGCGGGCGTCGACTCAAGGCAGACACCGGTGAGTTCGGCGCGCAGCCCGGGCTCCACGAAGGGGGCCCGCTCACCGGAGGGCGCGAAGTACGGCAGCACCCGCACCCCGTGTGCGCCGGGCGGCGTGGCGGCCAGCAGGGCATCGACCTCCGGATACCGCACGCCCGTGGTGCGCAGCACCCAGTCCAGGGCCGCCGTGCCGACCATCGCGGGCATCGCGCGCAGCCAGTGGCCGGGCCGGTCGGTGGAGATGTACAGACCGGCCGGTTCACCGCCGAGGTCCAGCTCCGTCGTCGCGACCAGGCCGGCCAGACAGGTGCCGACGATCAGCAGGCCGTCCCCGGGTGCGGTGACGCCCGCGCCGAGCGCACAGGCGGGCAGGTCGTACGGGCCGTTCGCGACCCGGGTGCCGGGCGGCAGGCCCGCGCCGCACGCCTCGGCCGTCGCCACCGGGTCGGCCACCGGGGCGAGCAGCCTGCGGCGGTGGGCCAGCCCGAGCAGCTCCACGGCCCCGTTGTCGTACGACCGGGTGCGCGGGTCCAGGAACGGCATCGACGCGTCCGACACGTCCGTCACCGCGCGGGCCCCGCCGGTCAGCCGCTGGAAGACCATGTCCTTGCAGTAGACGGCCGCGGCGGCCGCGTCCAGCGACGCCGGCTCGTGCCGGTCCAGCCAGGCCAGCAGCGGGCCCGGACAGCCGGGGAACATGGCGCTGCCGGTGCGCCGGAAGACGGTCTCGAAGGTGCCGTCCGCCAGCCACCGGTCCACCAGGTCGTGGGCCCGGCCGTCCATCCAGGACAGCGCGGGCCGTACCGGGCGGCCCGCCGCGTCCACCAGCCACACCCCGTCGCCCTGCCCGGTCAGCCCGGCCAGCTCCACCGGCTGGGGCACCCGCGCGGTCACCGCCTCCAGCACGGCGAGGACGGCCGCGTACACCTCCTCCATGTCCTGCTCCACGGCTCCCTCGCGCAGATCGAGCCCCACCGGCCGCGCCTCGACGGCCAGTTCACGGCCGGCGGCGTCGAAGGCGGCGGCCTTCACCATGGACGTGCCCGCATCGATCCCGACGTACATCACACCTCCCCTTTTGATCGGCTCGTTCACCTTTGGTGCGCTCCCGCCGGTGGCGGGAGCCCGACCGTGCTCAGCCCTTCGGGCCTCCGCGCTCCCCCACGCTCGAATGCGCTCGCGCGGGAGGGACCCCCATGACCTCTCGCCACCGACGCGCCCCTGCGGCTCACTCGCGTGGTGTTCACGTCAGACAGTGCGCGAGCGGCTCCCCGCGCACCCAGCGCCCCACCTCGGCGGCGGCGATCCGCGCGGCCTTCTCGGCCACCGCGCGGGACGCCCCGCCCAGGTGCGGGGTCAGTACGAGGCGGTCGGCGAGGGCGTGCAGGCGTGAGTCCGGGGGCAACGGCTCCTGTACATAGGTGTCCAGGGCCGCCGCCGACAGCCGCCCGGACTCCAGCGCGTCGCACAGCGCGTCCTCGTCCAGCAGCGGGCCCCGGGCCGCGTTGACCACCACCGCGCCGGGCGGCAGCAGGGCCAGCTCGCGGGCGCCGATCAGACCCCGCGTCCCGTCGGTCAGCCGGGCGTGCAGGGTGATCACCCGTGCACGGCGCAGAAGGTCGTCGAGGGAGGTCAGACGCAGCCCGTGGATCTCGCCGTGCACATAGGGGTCGTACACCATCACCCGGGCCCCGAACGCGCACAGCACCCGCGCGACCCTGCTGCCCACCGCCCCGTACCCGACCAGCCCGACCGGCAGGTCCTCCAGTTCGAGACCGCTGTGCTCGTACGTGTAGTACGCCGACCCGGCCCAGCTCCCCTGCCGGGCCAGCAGTTCGTGGGCCTGCGGGATGCGGCGCAGGGCGGCCAGCAGCAGACCGACGGTGAACTCGGCGGTGGAGGCCGCGTTGCGCCCCGGCGCGAAGCACACCCGCACGCCGTGCCGCCGCGCCGCCTCCAGGTTGACGTTGACCGGCCCGCCCCGGCACACGACGACCAGCCGCAGCCCCGGGCAGGCGCCGAGGACGCGTTCGGTGACCGGGCCCATCTGGGTGACCAGGACCTGTGCGTCCGCGAGCGCGGCGATCAGCTCGTCCTCGGCGTCGCTGGCCTCGCTCACCTCGGCGACCGGCCCGAAGGGTTCCAGCGGCCAGCCGAGGGTCAGCTCCTTCACGTCACAGGCGCCGCGCAGCTCACGGCCCACCGCCTCGCCGATCAGCGACGGCAGGACGAAGTGGTCGCCGGCCGCCACGACACGCGGCCCGTCCTTGGAGGTCATCGCAGGCAGTCTCCCGTCTCGGCGTCGAAGACATGGGTGAGTCCGGCCGCCACCCGGACGTGCGTGTCGTGCGCGAGGCGCACCTCGGGCCCGGTGAGGACCACCAGGTGCCGCTCCACCCCGTCGAGGGCGAGGGTGGCGATGCCGGACTCCAGCAGGGGCTCATGGGCCACGACCCGGGCCGGGATGCCGTCGGCGCCGGTGAGGCCCAGGTCCTCGGGGCGGATGCCGACCACGACCGGGCGGCCCTCGGCCACCTGCAGCGGCAGCGCGATCCGCACTCCGGCGGACAGGCGTGCGTGGCCGTCGGCGGTGGCGATGCCGGGCAGCAGGTTGATCGCGGGCTCGCCGACGAAGTCCGCCACGAAGGTGGTGGCGGGGCTGTCGTAGATCTCGTAGGGCGTGCCGAGCTGCTGGATCAGGCCGTCCCGCATCACGGCGATCCGGTCGGCCAGGGACAGGGCCTCCTCCTGGTCGTGCGTGACCAGGATCGTGGTGTGGCCCAGGTCCCGCTGGATGCGCTTGAGTTCGCGGCGGGTGGTGTCACGCTGGGCGGCATCCAGGTGGGAGAGCGGTTCGTCGAGGAGGAGGACGTCCGGTTCCCGGATCAGGGCGCGGGCCAGGGACACGCGCTGCTTCTGCCCGCTGGACAGGCCGGCCGGGCGGGCGTGCAGGACGTCGGTGAGGCCGACCCGCTCGGCGATCTCGGCGACCTTGCGGGAGACGTCCCCCCTGCGGGCTCTGCGGCGCGCCTTCAGCCCGAACGCCAGGTTCTCCGCGACCGTCAGCGGCGGATAGAGCGCGTAGTTCTCGAACGCCACCCCGATGTTGCGCTCCTGCGCCGGGCGGCCGGTCACCGAGGCGCCGCCGACCAGGATGTCCCCGCCGGTCACCGTCTCCAGGCCCGCGATCATCCGCAGCGTCGTGGACTTGCCGCAGCCCGACGGGCCGAGGAGCCCGAGGAGTTCGCCCGGCCGCAGGCTCAGGTCCAGGCCCCGGACCGCCTCCACCGCCGGCCGGCCCCGCGACCGGTAGGTCTTGCGCAGCTCACGCAACTCCAGTGCGGTCATCGCCCTCCCTCGGATCCGTGGCGCACACCTCGTAGCGCACCTGGTGCTCGTCCAGGTCGCGCAGTGCCTCGGGGGACGCCCCGTCGTCCACGAGCAGCAGGTCGAACCGGGACAGCGGGGCCACCCGGTGCAGCGCGACCCGGCCCAGCTTGGTGTGGTCGGCCAGCAGCACGTTGCGCCCGGCCGCGTCCAGCATCGCCCGCTTCACCGAGACGATGTGCTGCTCCTGGTGGTAGGCGTAGCCGCCGTGCACGCCCGACGTGGAGGCGAAGCACACGTCCACCCTCAGCTGTTCGACCGCCTCCACGCAGGACACCCCCAGGAAGGAGGAGTGCAGCCGGTCGTAGTCGCCGCCGAGCGCCATCAGGTGGATGCCCCGTTGGCCCGCGAGGAGGTTGATCGCCTCCAGGAAGTTGGTGACCACCGTGAGCGGGGTGATCTCGCCGAGGCGGAGCCGGCGGGCTATCTCCAGGGTGGAGGTGGAGTCGTCGAGCAGGATCGCCATGCCGGGCTCTATGGACTTCAGCGCCCGGGCGGCGAGCGCGGCCTTGTGCGGGCGCATGGTCTTCAGCCGGTACTGCACGTTCGACTCGAACACCCCGGACGGCTGGGCGGTCACCCCACCGCGGAACTTCCGCACGATGCCCTGCCGTTCGAGCTCGTCCAGGTCCCGGTGGATGGTCATCAGGCTCACCCCGAACCGCTCGGCCAGCTCGGCCGCGGTGGCCGAGCCCTCGGCCAGGACGAGTTCGGCCATGGCCGCCTGCCGGGCCACGGGCCCCTGCTGGACGTGTGCGCTGCTGCTCATCGTGTCCCGATCCGTCGTCCTGGGCGCCCGGGCCGGTCGGCCTCGAACACCAGCAGGCTCTCAGGCCGCACGGCCGGGCGGACCGGATCGTCGGGACGCAGCCCGCCCGCCTCGCCGCGGGACGCGACGAGCGACAGACGCTGCGCGCCGATCTGCACCGTGACCTCGACGGACCGGCCGAGCACCTCGGTGACGTACACGCTCCCGGCGAGCCGGTGGCCGTCCCCGGCCAGGGACACGTCCCGGGGGCGCACCCCGACCAGGACCTCGCTGCCGGCCGGGACCCCGACGGGCAGCGGCAGTTCGACCGCGCCGTCCGCCGACCGGAAGGCCCCCCGCTCGGTCACCGCCCCCGGCAGCAGATTGATCCGGGGCCGCCCGAAGGCCCGTGCGACCTCGGTGTCGTGGGGCCGGTACCAGATGTCCTCCCGGGTGCCGGTCTGCACGATCCGCCCGCCCCGGACGACCCCTGTCCGGTCCCCGAGGGCCAGCGCCTCGACGGAGTCGTGGGTGACGTAGAGCGTGGTCGTGCGCCGCACGGCCCCGATCGCCTTCAGCTCGGCCCGCATCTGCTGGCGCAGCTTGGCGTCCAGATGGGAGAGGGGCTCGTCGAGGAGGAAGGCGCGGGCCGGGCGGACCAGCACCCGGCCGAGGGCGACCCGCTGCCGCTGCCCGTTGGACAGCTGCCCCACCGATCGGTCCAGCAGGGCACCGATGCCGAGCAGTTCGGCGACGGCACCGACCCGGTCGCGGGCCTCGGCGGCGGGCAGCCGGTGCCTCGGGGAGCGCAGCGGCGAGACGAGGTTGTCGTACACCGAGCGGTGCGGGTAGAGGGCGTAGCTCTCGAAGCACATGGCCACGCCCCGGTCGTACGGCTCCACGTCCCGCACGTCCCTGCCGCCGATCTCGACGGTCCCGCGGTCGGGCTGCTCCAGACCGGCGACGGTCTTCAGCGTCGTCGTCTTGCCCGCTCCGGACGGCCCGAGCAGGCAGAAGAACTCGCCCTCCTCCACCTGGAGTTCGATCCCGTCGAGGGCCTTCGTCCGGCCGTACGCCTTGTGCACGCCCCGCAGCGCGATGCTCACGACTTCACCGCCCCGAACGACAGCCCGCGCACCAGATACCGCTGGATGGTCAGGGCCAGCAGCAGCGGCGGTACGACGGAGACCAGCGCGGCCGCGGCCGTCAGGTTGTACCTGGGCCGGTCGCCGCCGAGGAAGGACAGCGCGCCCACGGTCACGGTCTGCGCCGAGCCGGAGGTGAGGATGAGCGGGAAGACGAAGTTGTTCCAGGCGAAGATGAACGCCAGCAGCGACACGGCCGCGATGCCCGGCTTCACCAGCGGCAGGGCCACCTTGAAGAAGGCCTGCCTGCGCGAGTAGCCGTCGAGCAGCGCCGCCTGCTCCAGCTCGGGGGTGAGATCGGCGAAGTACGACCGCATGATCCACACCACCAGCGGCAGCGTGACCAGCTGCAGCACCCACACCATGCCGACGTAGGTGTCGAACAGCCCCAGCTTCTGGTAGAGCACGAACAGCGGGATGATCACGGTGAGTTCGGGCGCGAACCGGAACGACAGCAGCGTGAACATCAGGTTCTCCGAGCCGCGGAAGCGCCAGCGCGCCGAGGCGTACGCCGCCGGCAGCCCGACCACCAGCGAGAGCGCGACCGCGCCCACCGACACCACCAGGCTGTTGACGAAGAACCGCACGAAGGGGATGCCCTCGCTGTCGCCCAGCACGGTCCGGTAGGAGCCCAGGGTCGGGGTGAAGGAGAAGTAGGTGCTGAAGAGCTGGTCGGGGGGCTTGAGGGAGAGGACCACCATCCAGGCGACCGGGAAGAGCGAGAAGGCGAAGTAGAGGACGAGGGCGGCATCGGCGAGCCACCCCACCACACGTTTCCTGTACGTCACTTGACCTCGGCCGCCTTCCGCTGGATCCGCCCCAGATGCCGGACGAGCACCGTCGCGGCCAGATACACCACGGCCCACAGCACGATCGTGTAGCTGATCCCGAAGGAGTACCGCTGGAAGCGGATCGCCTCCAGATAGGCCCGGATCTGCAGCACGACCGTGGAGTCGCCGGGACCGCCCTCCGTCAGGGCGTAGATGATGTCGAAGACCTTCAGCGAGTCCATGAACCGGAAGATCACCGCGACCAGCACGTACGGCCACAGCATCGGCAGGGTCAGCCGCCGGAAGGTGTACCACCGGCCGGCGCCGTCCACGGCCGCCGCCTCGAAGGGGGAGGTGGGCAGCGACCGCAGACCGGCCAGCGCCAGTATCGCCACGAACGGGGTGTAGACCCAGACGTCGACGGCGATCGACGACAACAGGGCGCCCGTCGGTGTGTCCGTCCACTGGACCCCGCCGAGACCGAAGGGCTTCAGCAGATGGTTGACCACGCCGACCGACGGCTGGAGCATCAGCTTCCACATGATCGCCGCGATCACCGGGGCGATCATCAGAGGCAGGATCAGGATCTTCTCCAGGATCCGGCCGAGCAGGGACGACCGGTGCAGCAGCAGGGCGACGGCGACCCCGAGCACGGTCTCCACGGCGGCCGCGCCGACGGCGTACAGCACGGTCACCCAGGCCGAGTTCCAGAAGGCGTCCTCGGTGAAGACCGTCTCGTAGTTGTGGAACCACACCACGTCCGGCTGCGGTCTGCTCGCCGAGAAGTCGAACAGCGTGTAGTACAGGCCGAGCCCGAAGGGATAGAGGATCCCGCAGGTCAGCAGCAGTGCCGGGACGACGAGAAGGTACGGCCTGAGGGCGGTCCGCCGGCTCGTCACCGTCAGCTCACCCTGGACCTGAGGTCGTCCGCCAGCCCGTTCAGCACGGATCTCGCGTTGCTGCCGCCGTAGATCTCCTGGAGGGCGGCGGCCCAGCTGGTGGTGGCGTCGAAGAACTGGGCCTGCGGGGTGAACTGGATCTTCGTCTGCCCGACGACGGTCTCGAAAGTCTCCAGGAAGCCCGGCAGGTGCCGCATCTTGTCCTTGTAGGCGCCGTCCTGGCTGACCGACCTGCGCACCGGGTCGATGTGGTTGTGGGTGACCGCACCCTTGCGCAGGTGCTCCTTGCCGGTGGCCCACTGCAGGAACAGCCAGGCGGCGCTCTTGCGTCCGCTCCTGGCGTTCATGCCGAGCGACCAGATCCACATGTTCGTCGCCAGGGACCCGTCCGGCCCCTTCGGCCCCGGATGGAAGGCGATCCTCCCGGAGGCCGGGCTCGCCCCCTTCACCGCCTGGAAGTAGGCGGCCGTGTCCGCGTCGAAGAGCATCCCGGCCTTCTTCGCGCCGAGGTCGCCGGAGCACTGGTACCAGGTGTACGACGTCCAGGACGGCGGGCCGCCCTGTCTGACCATGCGGGCCCAGTCCTCGGTGAAGGCGATCGCCTTCGGGGTGTTCATGGCCGGGGTGAGCTTCCCGTTCTCGACGGTGAAGTCGTGGAGCCCGTTGCGGGCGTACATGGTCATGAAGCCGGGGTGGATGGTGGCCCAGCTCCGGGACCCCCGTACGGCGATCCCGTACATGCCGTCGAACCCGGCGCCGGGAGCCCTCTTCCTGATCGCACCCGCCAGCTCGCGCAGCTCGTCGAAGGACTCGGCCGGCTTCAGCCCCAGCCTGCCGAACACCTCGGTGTTGTAGGCGACCACGTTGGTCTCCCAGCCCCACGGCAACGCGTACTGCCCGCCCCGGCCGAGCGGGGCGCCCGCCTTCAGCGACCACTGGTCGGCCCCGAGGAGGTTCGGGTAGAAGTCGTCCCGGTCCCATTCGGCGCCCGTGGCCGAGGAGTTGCGCATCCAGGGCCCGAGGTCCTCCAGCCAGCCCGGCGGCCCGTACTGCCACACCATGTAGGCGCCGAGCATGAAGACGTCGTAGGAGGCGCGCCCGCTGGACAGGTCGACGGTGAGCTTGTCGAAGTAGTTGTCCTCGGGGAAGACGTCGTACTCCACCTTGATGCCGGTCTTCTCGGTGAAGGACTTCAGGTCGGCGATCAGGGCGTCCGTGTAGGGGTGCTTGTTGAGCAGCGCCTTGACCGTCGTGCCCTTCTCCCGCTTCCAGTCGAAGGCGCCGGTGACGTCGTTCGCGGCCGAACCGCCCCGCTCGGGGCCGCCGGGGTTGCCGTTGTCGCCGAAGCCGGTGTCGCAGGCGGACAGCAGCGGGGCCGCGGCGGTGGCGGCGGTGAGGGCTCCGGCGAGAGCGAGAAAGCGACGGCGGTCGTGCACGTGCCTGTCCATCCGTGACCTCCGGTGGGGCGGTGGGGCCGGGCGGGTTAACACGGTGAGTCGACTCGACAACAGAGGGTGTAACGGCTGCGGATGCTCGTCAATCCCTTGTGCACGGGGAAAACAGCGGGAAATCTCAGAAGGGTGTGGGAACTTCACACGACCGGTCGCGATGTTCGGGAGGTCTGCATGGGGTCGGCATGGCTCGGGATCGATCTCGGCACGCAGGGCGTGCGCGCACTGCTCGTGACGGCCGAGGGCGGCGTGCTCGGCAGCGGCTCGGCACCGCTTCGGCGCGGGCGGCGGGAGGGGGTGCGGCACGAGCAGGACCCGCAGGAGTGGTGGGAGGCGGTGTGCACGGCCTGCCGGGACGCGCTCGACGGGCCACGCGTCCCGGTGGGCGGGGTCGCGGTGTGCGGGACCTCGGGGACGGTGCTGCTCACGGACCGCGCCGGGCGCCCGGCCGGCCCCGCGCTGATGTACGACGACGGGCGGGCGGCGGCCGATGCGGGCCGGCTGCGGTCGGCAGGGCTCGCGGTGCAGGACACCTGGGCGCTGCCGAAGGTGCGGTGGCTCGTCGACCGGTACGGCCCCGGCCGGGCGGCGCACCAGCCCGACCTGATCAACGCGCGCCTCGTCGGCGCGCCCGTCCCCGCCGACTCCAGCCACGCCCTGAAGACGGCGTACGACGTGGAGCGCGACCGCTGGCCGGACCTCACCGGGCTCCCCGCGGGCACCCTCCCGGACGTCGTGCGCCCCGGCACCCGGCTGGGCGAGGTCTGCCCGGCGGCCGCCGGGGCCACCGGCATCCCGGCCGGCACCCCGGTGCTCGCGGGCATGACGGACGGCTGCGCGGCGCAGATCGCCGCCGGGGCCCTGCGGGAGGGCGCCTGGAACTCGGTGCTGGGCACGACCCTCGTCCTGAAGGGAGCCGCCGCCGAACCGGTGCGCGACCCGGCCGGCGTGGTCTACAACCACCGCGCACCCGACGGCACCTGGCTGCCCGGCGGCGCCTCCAGCGTGGGCGCCGGGGTCCTCACCGCCCGCTTCGCCGGCGCCGACCCCGCCGCACTGGACGCCCGCGCCGCCGCCTTCGAGCCCTCCCACGCGATCGCCTACCCCCTCGTCTCGCCGGGCGAGCGCTTCCCCTTCCACGCCCCGCGCGCCACCGCCCTCCTCCTCGGCGAGCCGGCCTCGGACGCCGACCTGTGGGCGGCCCTCCTGCAGGGCGTGGCCTTCACCGAACGCCTCTGCCTGGACTACCTGCACCACCTCGGCGCGCCCCTGGAGGGCCCCCTCGCCTTCACCGGCGGCGCGGCCCGCAGCACGTACTGGAACCAGCTGCGCGCGGACGTCCTCGGCCGCCCGGCCCGGGTGCCGCAGGAGACCGAACCCGCGCTGGGCATGGCCGCACTGGCCGCCTACGGCACCGGCGCCGCACCCACGCTCGCGGACGCGGCCGCGAGCATGTCCCGCCCCGGCACGACCATCGACCCCCGCCCCGCCCGCACGGCCCGTTTCGCGGAGCCGTACGCCCGCCTCGTGGGGGAACTGGAGTCGAGGGGCTGGCTGCCGGCGAAGGTCGCCGCACACGCGCGGGCGCGGCTCGACGAGGCGTAGGCGGACCGCCGGGTCCCGTGCGGGAGACGGCAGGGCGACGAGCGGGAGACGGCAGCGTCCCGTGCGGGAGACGGCAGGGCTCCGGGCGGGAGACGAAGGTCGGTGCACGTGCCCGGGGGCGGCTCGACGAGGGACAGGCGGACCGCGCGGAGCGGGAGGATGCCGCCGGGCGCCGCGGGACGGCACCGGCGCGGTCGCCCGCCGTCCCGGCGCAATCATCGGCGGCCCGCCCGCCGAGGCACCGGAACACGGGATACTGCTCCCCATGACCCCGTCGGCCAGTCTTCTCCTCGCCCGCCATGGTCAGACCGTGTGGCACGCCGAGAACCGGTACGCCGGGGTGAGCGACGTCGCCCTCACCGACGTCGGGCTCGCCCAGGCCGAGGCGCTCGGCCGCTGGGCCGCCGCGCACCCGGTCGACGCCGTGTGGACCTCGCCCCTGTCCCGTGCCGTGACCACCGCCGAGCCCGCCTGCCGTGCCCTCGGCCTCACCCCCCACCGCGAAGTCGACCTGCGCGAATGCGACTTCGGGGTGGTGGAGGGCCGTACCCTCGCCGAGTTCGGGGCACAGCACCCGGGGGCGGCGGAGGCCTTCCGCGCCGACCCGGTGGCGCATCCCTTCCCCGGCGCCGAGGATCCCCGGTCCGCCGCCGCACGGGGCGCGGCCGCCCTGCACCGCATCGCCGCCGCCCACCCCGGCGAACGCGTCCTCGTAGTCGCCCACAACACCCTGCTCCGCCTGGTGCTGTGCTCGCTGCTGCACATCCCGCTCGCCGACTACCGACGGGTCTTCCCCCGGCTGTGCAACGCGGCCGTGAGCGAGATCCGCATCACGCAGGGGCACGTCGCGCTGCTGTCGCTCAACCTGCCCTGCGCGTGACCGGTCACGGCCGGGGCAGCAGTCCCCGCTCCATGGCCACGACCACCGCCCGCGTCCGGTCGTTGACGTCCAGCTTGGCGAACAGACGCAGCAGATGCGTCTTCACGGTGGCCTCGGTGATGACGAGGCGGCGGCCGATCTCGGCGTTGGTGAGCCCGTCGGCCACCGCGTTCAGCACATCGGTCTCGCGCGCGGTGAGCGGATCGTGGACGGGGCGCCGCATCCGGGCGACCAGCTTCTCCGCCACCCGGGGCGCGAGCACGGTCTCGCCACGTGCGGCCGAGCGGATCGCGTCGGCCAGCTGCTCCCGGGTGGTGTCCTTGAGCAGGTAGCCGATGGCACCGGCCTCGACCCCGCGCTCGATGTCGGCGTCGGTGTCGTAGGTGGTGAGGATCAGCACGCGGGTGCGCGGGTGACGGGCGACGATCTCGGTGGTCGTCGCGACCCCGTCCAGCACCGGCATGCGCAGGTCCACCAGGGCCACGTCGGGGTCGTGCCGGGCGACCAGGGCGAGGGCGGCGCGGCCGTCGCTCGCCTCGCCGACGACCTCGATGTCCGCCTCCCCGTCCAGCAGGGCGATCACCCCGGCCCGCATCACGGTGTGGTCGTCCACCACGACGATCCGGAGCCTTCCGGCGGTCATGCGCCTGCCTCCACCGGGATCACCGCGAGGATCCGGGTCCCGTCACCGACCGAGCTGGTCACCGTGAGCCGCCCGCCGAGTTCGGCGAGCCGTTTGCGCATCCCGTCGAGGCCGAAGCCCGAGCGGTCCCCGACCACGAATCCGGTGCCGTCGTCCGTGACCTCCAGCTCCACGCCGTACGGACGGCGGGCCAGCACCACTCCGACCGTCGAGGCACGGGCGTGCTTGCGCACATTGGCCAGGGACTCCTGGGTGCAGCGCAGCAGCGCGATCCGGGTCTGCTGGTCGCAGTCCAGGTCGGCCAGCTCGGCGGTCACGCTCAGCCCGGTGTCCTCGGCGAACCGGTCCACGATCCGCTGCAGGGTCTGCGCCACCGAGCCGGCGTGCGCGCCGCCCGGCCGCCGGCCCGAGCCGACCAGTTCCCTGGCCTCCGCCAGGTTCTCCCGGGCGGTCGACTCGATCGACATCAGCTGCCGGGCGGCGCGCCCGGTGTCGGTGGCGAGCCCGGCCCGGGCGGCCTCGGCCAGGACGACGATCGACGCGAAGCCCTGCGCGAGCGTGTCGTGGATCTCCCGTGCCATACGCTCCCGTTCCTCCGAGGCGCCCTGCCGCAGATGTGCCTCGGTCAGCTCCGCCTGGGTACGCTCCAACTCCACGATCAGCCGGGCGCGTTCGCTGCTCTGCTCGACCACCGCGCGCACCCACAGCCCGATCAGCACGCCCACCGCGACCACGATCAGCGTGCCCACGACCGTCTCGCCGAAGAACTTGCCGGACCAGCCCTGCCGGACCCAGCTGCCCAGCAGTGTCCCGGCGGTGGCAAGCCCCAGGAAGGCGAGGGAGATCCTGGGGGAGCGGCCGAACATCCAGTAGTGCGGCAGCGTCACCATGAACAGGGCCGCGTAACTGGTCCCCAGATAGGCAAGACCGGCGAGGGCGAACACCAGCACCGCGAGGTACCCGTGCGGCCGCACGACCGGATTGGCGGGGCGCCGGTCCAGCACGGCGAAGCACCCGGCCACGCTGCCCAGCAGGGCGAGGGCCGCATACCGTTCGGCACCGTGGCTCAGGGCCGTGATCCCGACCGCCATCGCGGCGAACAGGACCCAGCACACCGCGTTCCAGCGGCGCAGCGAGGTCGCCCACAGAGCGTCGGCGGTCGGGGCGGCGGTTGCGGTCATACCCGTCAACCTACGTCCACCAGGGCGGGATTCGGGCCGTCGGCCGCGGTCCGGGCCGGCCGCACGGGCCACCAGGTGCGCTCGCCGAGCAGCAGCAGGGCGGCCGGCAGGATCAGCACGCGCACCACGAAGGCGTCCAGCAGGACGGCCGCGGCGAGCACGAAACCGATCTGCTTCATCTCGATGATGTGCAGGAAGACGAAGCTGACGAAGACGGTCGTCATGACCACGGCCGCGCTGGTGACCACGCTCGCCGAGCGCCGGATGCCGTCGACGACGGCCTGCCGGGTGGGTGTGCCGGCGAGCACCGCCTCACGGATCCGGCTGACCACGAACACCTGGTAGTCCATCGACAGGCCGAAGAGGATCACGAAGAGGAACAGCGGTACGCGGGAACCGATCGACCCCGTGGAGCGGAAGTCCAGCAGCCCCTCGGCCCAGGTGTGCTGGAAGACCAGCACGAGCAGTCCGAGCGCGGCCGCCGCCGACAGCAGGTTCAGGGCGACACCGAGCACGCCCAGCACGACCGAGCGGAACGCGTAGAGCGTCATCAGGAAGGTCACCAGCAGCAACGCGCCGAGGACCAGGGGCAGTTTGGCGTCCTGGTGCGCCGGATAGTCGGTGTAGCGGGCCACGTCACCGGTCACGCCGTACTGGGCGCCCGCGACCTTCCCGACGGTGGCGGGCAGGTAGTCGTGCCGCAGATGGTCCAAAGAGGCGTACGCCTGCGGGGAGTTGCCGAGGTACGGCACCCGCAGCTCCAGTGCGCTGGTCCGCCGGTCGGCGGAGGTGCGGATGCGGGAGGCACCGGTGAACAGCGGGTCGGCGGCGGCCCGGCGGGCGAGGGAGCGCAGCTGACCGGTGACCTCGGCGGAGCGCGAGGCATCGGCTCGCACGACGACCTGGTGGGTGACCCGCCGCTCGGGGAACTCGGCGTTGAGGCGGTCGTACACCCGCATCGAGGGGATCGCACGGGAGTGGGTGTCCCGGCTCATCTCCGTGATCTTCAGCCCGGACAGCGGCAGCGCGAGCCCGGCCAGGGCGAGCAGCGACAGGACGAGCGTGGCCGCCGGGCGCCGGGTCGCGGGCCGCAGCAGCGCCGGCCAGAACCGGCCGCCGTTCCCGTCGCGGATCCGGCGGGCGGGCCTGCCGCGCCGGGCCCGTCGCAGCGCGCGCCGCTCGGCCCGCCGGCCCAGCAGGGTCAGCAGGGCGGGCAGCGCGGTCAGGGAGCTGATCACCGCGGTCAGGACGACCACGATGGTGCCGGTGGCGAGCGAGGAGAAGATGACGTCCGAGGCCAGGTACAGGGTGGCCGTGGAGGCGACGACCGCGAGCCCGGAGACCACGACCGCCCGCCCGGAGGTGGCCGCCGCCAGCTCGACCAGCGCCTCGCTGCTCAGCCGGCCGCCGCTGCGGGCCCGTTCCTCCCGCTCCCGCTTGAGGTGGAAGAGGGTGTAGTCGACGCCGACGGCGAGGCCGATCATCAGGATCACGTTGGTGCCGACCCCGGTGTCCGGGCTGAGATGGGAGGCGACCGCGGCAAGGCCGACGGCGGACACGATCGAGGACAGCGCGAGCAGCAGCGGTACGGCGGCCATGGTGAGCGAGCCGAAGGCGACCAGCAGGGTGACCAGGGTGACCGGCAGGGTGATCTTCTCGGACAGGGCCAGGTCGTCGTCGCGCTGCTGGTCGACTCCCTTGCTGGTGGAGGGACTTCCGGTCTCCTGCACGAGCAGCGCGGGATGCTGCCGCTGCACGGCCTCGGTCTGTGCGACGAGCGCCCCGACCTTCTTCGTGGCGTCCAGCTCCTCGCCCCTGAGGGCCACCTCCACCAGCAGGACGCGGTGGTCCGCCGACCGGACCGGCGCGGCGACCCGGTCGACCTCGGGCAGCCGCCTCATCCGCGCGGTGAGGTCCTTGACGGCCGAGTCGGCGGCCCTGGTGTCCAGGGGGCCGGACCGGGCGGAGACCAGGATCTGTTCGGTGGGCCTGCGCTCCAGACGGCCGTCGGCGGCGAGTGCCTCGGCCCGGCCCGCCTCGCCGACCCGGTAGTCGGCGGTCGTGGCCCTGTGGGTGCCGACGGCACTGCCCACGGCGAGGCACAGCGCCGTGAACAGCAGCCAGCCGATCAGCGCCCGCCAGGGGTGCCGGGCGCTCAGGCGCGCGATGCGCACGGTAGGTGAGTTCATGCCCAAAAGCCTTGCTGAGCAGGGCGGTTGAGGGACACGGGTGCTCGGTGGAACCTGCCGTCGACCGATCGGTGGACCCCGGTACGGGGGAAAACCCCCGCGAGTCACGTCCTCGCGGGGGTCTTCTTTCATCCGCCTGCCGACGTGAAGGGTGAGAAGACGATCACGAGGCAGGACGATCGGCGGGTGCCGTCAGGGGGCGAGCAGGAGCACGTCGGCGCGGGACTTCGCCGCCGCGTACCGGCGGGCCACGTCCTGCCAGTCGACGACCTGCCACATCGCCTCGACGAAGTCCACCTTCTGGTTGCGGTACTGCAGGTAGAAGGCGTGCTCCCAGGCGTCGAAGACCAGGATCGGCGTCGCCCCCTGGCCGACGTTGCCCTGGTGGTCGTAGACCTGCTCCACGATCAGCCGGCCGCTCAGCGGCTCGTGGGCGAGGACGCCCCAGCCCGAACCCTGGGTGGTGGCCGCCGCCTTGGACAGCTGCGTCCTGAAGGCGGCGAAGGACCCGAAGGACTCGGTGATCGCATCGGCCAGCTCGCCCACGCCGTCCTGGGCGAGGGGCTCGCCGCCGCCGTCCTCCGGGCCGGTCATGTTCTGCCAGTAGATGCTGTGCAGGATGTGTCCGGAGAGGTGGAAGGCCAGGTTCTTCTCCAGCCCGTTGATCGAGCCCCACGACTCCTTGTCCCGCGCCTCGGCGAGCTGCTCCAGGGTGTCGTTGGCGCCCTTCACATAGGCCGCGTGGTGCTTGTCGTGGTGCAGCTCGATGATCTCGGGGCTGATCACGGGGGCGAGCGCGGAGTAGTCGTAGGGCAGGTCGGGCAACGTGTAGACGGGCATGGGGGTCCCTTCGAACCGCTTATTGCAAAGAGCTTGCAACTACACGCTAGCAACAAAAAGACCCCCGCGGGTTCACCGCGGGGGTCTTTCGAGGGGGGCTCGACGCCGAGGGCGAGGTCAGGACCTGGCGCGGACCCGCTGCCAGGCGTAACCAACGGCCGCCAGGAACAGGGTCATCCCGCCGGTCGAGTAGAGCTGGATCCGGGTGTCCGGCTCCCGGGCCATGAGGACGAAGATCGCCGTCATGCCGGCCAGCGCGACCCAGGTGAGGAACGGGAACGCCCACATCCGCACGACCAGCTTCCCGGGCGCCTCCCGCTCGATGCGGCGGCGCAGCAGCAGCTGGGAGACCGCAATGAAGATCCAGACGACCAGGATCACCGCGCCGATCATGTTCAGCAGCCACTTGAAGATGTCGTCGGGCCGCCAGTAGCTGAGCATCACGCAGACGAAGCCCAGCACACAGGAGGTGAGGACGGCGACGCGCGGGACACCGCCGGAGACCTTCGCCAGCACCTTCGGACCCTGGCCGCGCTCCATCAGCGAGTAGGCGATGCGCGAGGAGCCGTAGATGTTGGCGTTCATCGCGGACAGCAGGGCGACCAGGATGACCACGTTCATCAGCTGGTCGGCACCCGGAATGCCGACATGCTTCAGGGCGGCGACGTACGGGCCGTCCGTCACCACCGCCTTGTCGTCCCACGGGACCAGCGTCACGATGACCGCCATCGAGCCGATGTAGAACAGGGCGATCCGCCACATCGCGGTGCGCACCGCGGTCGCCACACCCTTGACCGGGTTCTCCGACTCCGCCGCCGCGATGGTGACCGTCTCCAGGCCGCCGTAGGCGAACACCGAGGCCAGCAGGCCGATGACCAGTCCCTCGCTGCCGTTCGGGAGGAAGCCCCCCTGGCCGGTGAGGTTCGAGGCGCCCGGGGAGTCGGTGCCGGGCAGGACGCCGGCGATGGCCAGCCCGCCCAGGATCAGGAACAGCGAGATCGCGCCGACCTTCAGCGCGGCGAACCAGAACTCGAACTCGCCGAAGTTCTTCACGGCGGCGAGGTTCGCGCCGCAGAAGACCACCATGAACAGCGCGACCCACATCCACTGCGGGGTGCCCGGCAGCCAGCCCTGCACGATGTTCGCCGCGCCCATGCCCTCCAGGCCGACGGCCGTGCACAGCAGGACCCAGAAGGACCAGCCCGCCGTGAAGCCCGCCCAGGGGCCCATCGCCCGCTCGGCGTGCGCGGAGAAGGAGCCCGAGGAGGGGTAGGCGGCCGACATCTCGCCGAGCATCCGCATCACCAGCATCACCAGGAGGCCGGAAACGGCGTAGGCGATGACGATGGACGGACCGGCCGCGGCGATTCCCGCGCCGGAGCCGACGAACAGGCCCGCGCCGATCACACCGCCGAGGGCGATCATCGACAGGTGGCGCTGCTTGAGACCGTGGGAGAGGGAGGCGCTGTCCTGCTGGGGAGGCGTCTCGACTGTGGTGCAGGGCATGGGCGCGACTCGTCCAGTGCAATAGGCGGGCAAAATCGCCCACAGTCTGGGCGGCCCGTCCGCTCACGCGAAGGAGCCGCCCAGTATCCGGACACCTACTGTACGCAGGGTGAAGCCGCGGTCACGCCGCCACGGGCGTGTAGTGCGAGGCGTCGCCCTCGATCACGTAGCTCTCCTTGCCCTCGATGCCGGCCGGGACGTCACCGGCGACGGTCACCCGGTGCAGACGGCGCGGCTGTCCGTCGTAGTTGTCGATCGCGTAGTGCTGCGTGATGCGGTTGTCGAAGAGGACCAGCTGCCGCTCCGACCAGCGCCAGCGCAGGATGTTCTCCGGGCGGGTGACATAGGCCTGGAGCAGGTCGAGGATCCTGCGGGACTCGCCCGCCGACAGGCCGACGATCCGCTGCGCGAACCCGCCGATGAACAGCCCGCGCTCACCGGTCAGCGGGTGCACCCGGACCACCGGGTGGGCGGTGCGGTACTTGATGGAGGTGAACTGCGTGCGCTGGGCGGCCTGCTCCTCGTCGATCTCCTCGTCCGGCACCGCGTAGTCGTAGTCGTTGGTGTGCTCCGCCCACAGGGTGTCGGCGAGGCGGCGCAGCGGCTCGGGCAGGTCGCGGTAGGCGGCCGCCGCGTTGGCGATCAGGGTCTCGCCGCCGTACGGCGGGATCGTGATCGAGCGCAGGGTGCTGGCCTGCGGCGGGTTGAGGACGAAGGTGACGTCGGTGTGCCAGTGGTTGGCGCGGCCGCGCTCGCTGTCCACGGGCAGCACGTTCGGGGCGCCCTCGACGGCGCCGACCGTCGGATGGGCGGTGGTCAGGTCGCCGAAGTGGCGGGCGAAGGCCTGCTGGCCCGCGTCGTCGAGGTCATGGGCCTCGAAGACCAGCGCCTTGTGGACGTTGAGGGCCTCGCGGATGGCGGCGACCTCCTCCGGGGCGAGCGGCCGGGTGATGTCGACGCCGGAGACCCGGGCGCCGATGCGTGCGGTGACCTTGGTGATCTCGAGGGACATGAGGGTTCCTTTCAGACGAGGGCGGGGGTGGAGCCGAGGTACTGGTTGGCGGGGCGGGGCAGGCCGTAGCGCTCCCGGAGGGTCTGGCGGGGGCCGTACGTGGTGCGGACCAGGCCGCGGGTGCGCAGGAGCGGTACGACGTGCTCGACGAAGGCCGCGAGGCCGGAGGGCAGCACGGCCGGCATGATGTTGAAGCCGTCGGCGGCGCCCTCGGTGAACCAGCTCCCGATCCGGTCGGCGACCTGCTCGGGCGTCCCGGCGAAGGTGAGGTGCCCGCGTCCGCCGCCGAGCCGTCCGATCAGCCGCCGCACGGTCAGCCGCTCGCGCCGGGCCAGCTCCACGACGAGCGTGTAGCGGCTCTTGGCGCCCTCGATGGCGGACTCCGGCGGCAGGTCGTCGGGGAGCCGCCGGTCCAGGTCGAGGGTGCCGGGCGGCAGGTGCAGCAGGCTCTCCAGCCGGGCCCTGCCGTGCTCGGGCACGATGTGGTCCTCCAGCACCTGCTCGGCGGCCCGTGCCTCGGCCTCGGTCGAGCCGAGCACGGGGACGATCCCGGGCAGCACCTTGAGGTGCTCGGGGTCGCGTCCGGCCTGCCGGGTACGGGACTTGAGGTCGGCGTAGAAGGCCTGCGCACCGGCGAGGGTCTGCTGTGCGGTGAACACCGCCTCCGCGTACCGGGCCGCGAACGCCCTGCCGTCGTCCGAGGAGCCCGCCTGCACGAGGAGGGGATAGCCCTGTGGGGAGCGGGGCACGTTGAGCGCACCCTCGACACGGAAGTACGGCCCGCGGTGCCGGGGCGGATGGATCTTGGTGTCGTCGCCCCAGACCCCGGCCGCCTTGTCGGCGACGATCGCGTCGTCCTCCCAGCTGTCCCACAGCTTCAGGGCCACGTCGAGGAACTCGGCGGCGCGGGCGTACCGCTCGGCGTGCGCGGGTTCGGCGTCCAGGCCGAAGTTGCGGGCGGCCTCGGCACCGGCGGTGGTCACGATGTTCCAGCCCGCCCGGCCGCCGCTGACGATGTCCAGCGAGGCGAACCTGCGGGCCAGGTTGTAGGGGGAGTTGTAGGAGGTGGAGGCGGTGGCGATCAGGCCGATGTGCTCGGTGGCCGTCGCCAGCGCGGTCAGCAGGGTGAGCGGTTCCAGGGAGCCGCCCGGCCGCTGCGCGAGGTTGCTCCACAGCTGGGGGCCGTCGGCGAGGAAGAGCGAGTCGAAGGTGCCGCGCTCGGCGGTCCGCGCCAGGCCGACGTAGTGGGCGAGATCGACGTGCGCGTACGGGTCGCTCTCCGGCAGCCGCCACGAGGCCTCGTGGTGGCCGGTGTTCATCAGGAACGTGTTCAGGTGGAGCCGGCGGGTCATGCGTGGTCCTCCGTGACACCGAGGGCTGCCAGCAGCCGCTCGCGGTACTCGCCCAGCAGCGGCTCGCGGTAGGAGCGCGGGTGGGGCCGGTCGATGGTCAGGTCGAGGCCGATACGGCCCCGGTCCAGGACGAGGACCCGGTCGGCAAGCACGATCGCCTCGTCCACGTCGTGGGTGACGAGCAGCACGGAGGGCCGGTGGCGCTCCCACAGCTCGCGCAGCAGGGTGTGCATCCGGATCCGGGTGAGCGCGTCCAGTGCCCCGAACGGCTCGTCGGCCAGCAGGAGTTCGGGCTCACGGACCAGGGAGCGGGCGAGCGCGGCGCGCTGTGCCTCGCCGCCGGACAGCTCGCCCGGCCAGGCCCGCTCGCGGCCCTCCAGGCCGACCTCCGCCAGCGCGGCCCGGCCGCGCTCCTCGGCGTCCTTGCCGGCGAGACCCAGCAGGACGTTGTCCAGCACCCGTCGCCAGGGCAGCAGCCGGGAGTCCTGGAAGACCACCGACACCCGCTCGGGCGCGGTCAGGTGCCCGCTGCCGGCCACCCCGTGGTCGAGCCCGGCGACCGCCCGCAGCAGGGTCGACTTGCCGGAGCCGCTGTGCCCGAGCAGGGCCGTGAACTGCCCGGCCGGCAGGTCGAGGTCGACGCCGTCGAGGACCGTACGGCCCGCGAACGACCGGGTCAGGGCACGCAGTTGCACGGCCGACCGGGTCAGCTGCTCAGTGTGCGGCGCCACGACAGCACCCTCCGTTCGATCAGACGGACCACGCTGTCGGAGGCCAGGCCGAAGATGCCGTAGATCAGCAGGCCGACCAGGATGACGTCGCTCTGGCCGTAGTTCTGCGCCTGGAACATCAGGTAGCCGAGGCCGCTGGTGGCGTTGATCTGCTCCAGGACCACCAGGCCCAGCCAGGAGCCGGTGACGGCGAGCCGGAGTCCCACGAAGAATCCGGGCAGCGCCCCGGGGATCACGATCTGCCGGATGAACGCGAGCCTGGACAGGCCCTGCACCTCGGCGAGTTCGACGTACCGGCTGTCGATGCCGGACAGCGCGGCGTGCATGTTCAGATAGAGCGGGATGTAGACGACGATCGCGATGATGGCGATCTTGAAGGTCTCCCCGATGCCCAGCCAGAGGATGAACAGCGGGATCAGACCGAGGGTCGGGATCGCCCGGTTCAGCTGCACGGTCCCGTCGATCAGCGCCTCCCCGGTCCGGCTGAGCCCGGAGACGAGCGCGAGGACGACCCCGGCGGCCAGCCCGATCGCGAAGCCGTACCCGGCCCGCTCCAGCGAGGTGAGGATGTCGGTGGGCAGTGTGCCGGAGGTCCACAGGTGGACGCCGGTGCGCACCACGGTCCAGGGCGCCGGAATCGCCCCTGTGTCGAGCCGTCCGGCGGCCGAGGCGGCGGCCCACAGGGCGAGGAGCAGCAGCGGTCCGGCCAGCCGGGTGGCCGGCAGGCGGCGGCCGGGGGAGAGGCGGCGTCGCCGGCGCACCGGGGGAAGCTCCGTGGCGGCCGCCGGCGCCACGGCGGTCGTCGTCGTGGTCACGGCGCTCACCTCCGGTACTCCGCCGGTACTGCCTTCGCGGCGAGGGGCTCGAAGCGGTGGTCGAAGAGGGAGGAGACGTCGAACTTCTTCACGAAGCCGCCCTCGGCGAGCAGATCGGCGGTCTCCTGCTCCCACTTGATCGCCTCGTCCCAGCTGGGCGGGAAGAGGGGCTTGTTGGCAAGCCTGCTGATGCTCCGGGCCTGGTCGAGGGTCAGGTTCTGCGTCTTGACGTAGAACTCCTCGTTCCACACGTCCGGGTGCTCGTACTGCCACACCTGCCCCCTGGCCCACTGCGGGACGTAGGCGGCGATCGCGGCGGCCTTCGCGGGATCGTTGAGCACGGACTGCGGCGCCCACAGCAGGTTGAGCAGGTCGACGACGCCGGTGGTGATCGTCCGGGCGCCCTTGCCCGCGTACTGCTTGAGGTAGGCGGGTGCCTGGCTGTTGGCGAGCGGCGCGATGTCCACCTGCCCGGACTGCAGGGCGGTCAGGAACTGGTTGCTGGTCAGCGGGACCAGCGTCACGTCGTCGTACTTCAGCCCCGCCTGCTTCAGCGCCCGCAGCAGGACGACGCCCTGGGCCTGGCCCTGCGAGAAGGCGAGCTTCCTGCCCTTGAAGTCCTCGACCGTACGGATGCCGCTGCCGGGTTTGGTGGCGAACAGGTAATTGGGCTTGCGGGTGACGTCGATCGCCACGATCTTCGCGGCGAAGCCCTGGTAGTGCGCCTGGATCGGCGGGATGCCCGCGTTGTTGGCGAGGTCCAGGGACTTCGCGCGGAACGCGTTGATGACGTCCGGGCCGGCCCCGATGTTCAGCCAGCTCGACACCGTGAACGGGAGCGCGGGCAGCTTCGCCAGTTCGAACTGGAGCTGCTGAACGTTCTGGTACGAGGCGATCTTCAGGCTGGTGCCGGCCGGGACCTTGCCGGCGAGCGGCTTGGTGGAGACGCCCTCGGTGTCGGCAGCGGCGCTGCCGCCCGCGCAGCCGCTGAGGCCCGCCACGGCGGCGGACGCGCCCAGCAAGGAGGTGAGAAAGACACGACGGTGCATGGGAGAACTCCCGGGAGAAAAAGATGGGAAAGACAGGAAGAATTCCGGGAAGACGAGCCGGAGCAAGAGAACTCACGCAGAAGAAACACGCGCTTCATGCGCGGCAATGTGTCAGCAACAGAAGGTGCGACAGCTCGTGAGAGGGCTCATGACCAGCATGTTCCCGGCCATGAGTAACCCCTGTCAATATTCGGAGTTTCTGAATTAAAGAACATCGGACGGCACACTCAAAGGGTCCCGGAACAGCGCGTCAAGCACCACCGATCCGCCCGCCACCGCCAGCACGGAATCCGGGAAGCTCGTCGGCAGCACGGCGGTGGACCGGCGTTTTCCGGCCGCTTCGCACAGCGCGGCCAGGCAGTCCTCGAAGTGGATGACACCGACCTCGGTGACGACCACCGTCTCGGGGTTGAGGACATCGAGCAGCAGCGCGGCCGCCCGCCCGGTCGTCCGGGCCCGCTCCACCAGCAACTCCCGGGCCGCCGCGTCCCCCGCCCCCGCCGCGGCCACCACGTGCATCGGATCGGCCGAGTCGGTCACCCCGGCCGCCCGGGCCCGCCGGCACAGCGTCCGCTCGCTCAGCTCGGCCTGCAGGCAGCCCGTACGGCCGCAGGCGCACGGCTCGGTGCCGCCCGGCACCGGAAGATGGGCGATCGCGCCGGCCTGCGAACGGGGTCCGTGATGCACCTCGTCGTTGGTGGCGAAGGCCGCGTCGACCACGTTGCCGACGAACAGGTGCAGCACGCTGCGGCTTCCCCGGGCCCGCCCGAACAGCCGCTCGCCGGCCACCAACGCCCGTGCGTGCCCGTCCACATGGACCGGCAGCCCGGTCCGGGCGCGCAGCAGCTCCCGCACCGGCACCTCGCGCCAGCCCAGCAGCTCGTGCTCGACCACGGTGCCCGTCTCCCGGTCCACCCAGCCGCCGACGGCGACCCCGACCCCCAGCGGCCGCCGGCCCGGATGCTGCGCGAGCAGCGCCGCGAAGCCCTCGGCCGCCCGGGCGAGCACCCGGCCCGGATCGGTCCCCTCGTGCTCCAGCCGCCGCTCGGCCACCACCCGGCCGCGCAGATCGAGCAGTGCGACCGTGGTGTACGGCACGGCCACGTGCACCCCGCCGACCAGGAACCGCTCGCCGTCGAGGTCCACCGGGACGTGCGGCCGGCCGGCCCCGTTCGAACGGCGGGGCGCCGATTCCTCGCGGATCAGCCCGAGTCCGGCCAGCCGGGCACAGTGCTCGGTCACCGACGCGGGCGACAGCCCGGTCAGCCGGGCGATGGTGCTGCGCGCCACCGGCCCGTGCTCCAGCACGGACCGCAGCACGACGCTGGCGCTGGTACGCCGCCGGTCGCTGTCGGCGGCACGGGGAACGGGGGAGACAAGCGTGGATGCCGCGGTACGGGGCATGGAGAACCGTCCTCGGGAACGGGGCCGACACGTCTCGGAAGGGAGAGGTACCCCGAAGGCCGCCCCTACCCGGGTCGGCGACAGGTGGCCGTGCCCTGGCGTCGCAGGTCGACATAGCGACGCGACGTGAAGTACCGGGCCTGGGCAACCATGCGCCCGAAGCTAGCAAAACGTCCCCGCGCCGCCCAGACGGCGACCGGCGGGCGAGACGGCCGGCGGGCGGCCTGCCGGCGTCCGGCGGGCGGGCGACGGGCGTTTGGCGGACGTTTGGCGGAACCCTACAGACGAGCCCACCCGCCCCCCCCGTACGACGGACCACCCCACCTCAGTGACCGGCATCACGCCGTACCGGGTGTAACCCGCATCCTTTGTGCGGAGCCCACCAAGAGCCTGTTCCCGCCTTTGTCGAGCGCTGACGGTGATCACCGCACGGGCGCCGGTATAGCGTCGAGGTGTTCCCCCGTGCCCACACCATTCGCGGAGTCCCCATGAGCACCGCCACCGTCGCCGCTCGCCCCGGCGTAGTCCTCGCCGACCTGCTTCCCGCGTCCCGCGTGCGCGACGCCGCCCTCGTGCTCGGCGGTGCCGTGCTCACCGGTCTCGCGGCCCAGCTGTCGGTCCCGGTGCCCGGCACACCCGTTCCGGTGACCGGCCAGACCTTCGCCGCGCTGCTCGTCGGCACCGCACTCGGCGCCCGCCGCGGCTTCCTCTCGCTCGCCCTGTACGCGCTCGCCGGTGTGGCCGGCCTGCCGTGGTTCGCGGGCGGCACCTCCGGCGCGGGCGCCGTCTCCTTCGGCTACGTCCTCGGCATGCTGCTCGCCTCCGCGGCCGTGGGCGCGCTGGCCCGCCGCGGCGCCGACCGCTCCCCGCTGCGCATGGCGGGCACGATGCTCGTCGGCGAGGCCATCATCTACGCCGTGGGCGTCCCCTACCTGGCCCTGGCCGCCCACATGTCCGCGTCCCAGGCGATCGCGAACGGCCTCACCCCGTTCCTCGTCGGCGACGCCCTGAAGGCCGCCCTGGCGATGGGCGTGCTGCCCACCGCCTGGAAGTTCGTCAGCAAGCGCTGACGCCGTAGTTCCTGCAGAAGAGGTTCGCCGGGTCGTACTGCTCCTTCAGCCCGGCGAGCCTCTTTCGCGTCTGCGGGTCGTACAGCCCCTCGCTCCGGTCCGCGGCCCCGAAGGCGAAGTTCAGCGCCCGGCCGAGGGTGTCGTCCGCCAGCAGTGCGAACGCCGGGTCGAGCACCGCTCGCGCCTGCTCCCGCTCGCAGACGGTCAGCAGCCGCACCAGGAACCGCCCTTCCCGATGGGGCACCGCGTTCGGCGCGGGCCGGCCGAGCGCCCCGCCCAGGTGGTTGACCTGGACGACACACATCGCGGGCGCCTCGGGCCCGGTCAGCCGCAGCAGCTCCCCGGCCCGCTCCACGTCCAGCTCCCGCAGCACCGCGCTGTCGCCGTAGTAGGCGTGCGGGAAGTCCGGGTCGCTGTGGATGGTGTGGCTCTCGGCGTACGGCATCTCGCGCAGCGAGTCGGCGAGCACCGGCCCGATCTCCCTGAGCGGGGCGACGAGTTCCCCGCCGTCGGCACCGGTGTGGGCGACCCTGACGGAGACGACGTACCGCCCGCGCAGCTGCGGCGGCAGCGCGGGCAGGTCCGGGTACGACACGGCGGCGAAGGACGAGGTCAGGTCCTCCGGCACGGTCCGCGTCCACGCCTCGTACGCGCGCAGCACCGCCGCCGGGTCCACCACGCCCCCGTCGAAGGCGAGCGAGCCGCCGTACAGCGTCCTGACCGGTACGAGAGCGATCTCCAGCTCGGTGACGATGCCGAAGTTCTGCCCGGCCCCGAGCAGCGCCCAGTACAGGTCGGGATCGGACTCCCGGGTGACCTGCCGCAGTTCGCCGTCGGCGGTGACGACCTCCAGCCGGTGCACATGGTCCGCCGTGTACCCGAACTCCCGGGCCATGATGCCGAGTCCGCCGCCGAGGGTGTACGACACCGCGCCCACACCCGGCGCGGACCCGTTCAACGGCGCCAGTCCGTACGGCTCCGCCGCCGCGACCACCTGCCCCCAGCGCACTCCGGCCTGCACCCGGACGGTACGGGCCGCGGGGTCGACGGTGATCCCGTCCATCCGCCGGGTCGTCACCAGCATTCCGCCCTCGCTGGATCCGGGCATCCCGTGCCCGGTCGCCTGGACGCCGACCGGCAGGTTCCGCGCGGCCGCGTACCGCACGGCGGCGGCCACCTCGGCGGCGGAGCGGGCGGCCACGACCACGGCGGGCCGCTGGGCGAACCCGAGCTGGAAACCGGAGAGTTCGTCCTCGTACCCCGCGTCGTCCGGGCGGAGGAGGAGCAGGTCTGCGCTGTTGTCCACGTTGTCCACGAAGGTCATGACGCACAGGGTGCCCGTATAACCTGACAGTGCCCGTCAGGTTATACGGCGGGCCCCTGCGACCCTGTTCCCGGCCCCTGCGTTCAGGCCTCCTGCCGCCGCCTGCGCTGCGACCACCACACTCCGGCGGTGCCGACCGCGATCAGTGCGGCGCCGGCGACGCCCAGGGGCAGCACCTCACGCCCCACACCGGTCTTCGGCAACTCGTCGCCGCCCGGCGCGACCGGCTTGTTGTCGGTGCCGAGCAGCAGCGGGGTGGCCGGGGCGCTCGGGGACGGGTTGGTCGTGCCGAAGGGCACCGGGCCCTGTTGCCAGAAGGTCTCCTTCCCGTCCTTGCTCTTCACGGGAAGACAGATCTTCCCGGCCTTGCTCAGGTCGTAGGTGGCCTGCACCGCATACGACTTGGACTGCCCGGCGGCAAGCGGACCGACCGGGCAACTGAAACCGCTGTTCGATCCTTTCGGCAGGTCCTTTTCGGCAATCGGTGAGCAGCCCTGAACGCCGGTGACCCGCAGTGCGTCGAATCCGGTCACCCAGAGCTTGATGTCGCCGCTTTCCTTGGTTCCCTCGTTCTTCACGGTGGCGGTGAGCGACGTTTTGTTCGAACTGTTGTCGACCGAGATCTTCTCCGGCAGCAGGGTGCGCAACCGCACACCCGCCGGCGCCGGATCGAGCGCCTTTCCCCCCTTGTCACTGCCCGGCCCCTGGCCATCGGCGACGGCCGGGCATGAAAGGATCAGCACGGCCGAGAAAGATGCCGTGACCAGCGATCCAGTGATGCCCACCCTGTGACGAGAACTCATGTTCGCCCCCCTTGCAACCCCCTGGACTGCGCCTGAATTCGCAGTACTTGAAGAGGTACCACAAGATTTCCCCGCACTATGCTGGTACGGCCTGAAGTGTGACGCCGTGGTTCAGCAGAGACGGTCGTTGAGGGGGGTGCGGCGCATTGCCGGGAAATGTGGGGGAAGCGGGAGAGGCGGGAGCCGGCGGGATTCCGGGACTGCTGGTGAACGCGCGCTATCGGCTGGTCGAAAGCATCGGGCAGGGGGGAATGGGACGGGTGTGGCGGGCGGTCGACGAAATACTCGACCGGCTGGTCGCGGTGAAGGAAATACGCATCGACGGATCGGACGCGGAGGACATCCGCACCCGCCGGGAACGCACCCTCCGCGAGGGCCGGGCGACCGCCCGGATCGACCACCCCAACGTCGTGCGCGTCTACGACGTGGTGGACGAGGGCGAACGCCTCTGGATCGTCATGGAGCTGGTGCCCGGGCGCTCACTGGAGCGGATGACGGCGGAGGAGGGACCGCTGAGTCCGCGGGAGACCGCGCGCGTCGGACTGGGCCTGGTGGCGGCCCTCGGCCAGGTCCACGCCGGGGGCGTACTGCACCGGGACATCAAACCGGGCAACGTCCTGGTCGAGGACGGGCCGGGCGGGGCCGGCCGCGCGGGCGGCGGGGCCGGGGCGGGCGGCTGGGGCGGCGCGGGCCGGGTGGTGCTCACGGACTTCGGTATCGCCGCGATCCAGGACGCCAAGGCCCTCACCATGGTCGGCATGCTCGTCGGCTCCCCCGACTACATGGCGCCCGAGCGCATCTCGGGCCGCCCGCAGGGCCCTCCGTCCGACCTGTGGTCCCTGGGCGCGACGCTCTGCGCGGCCCTGGCGGGCCACTCCCCGTTCTCCCGCGACTCCACCCTGGCGACCCTGCACGCCGTCCTCTACGAGGAACCCCGACTCCCGTCGGCGGCAGGCCCGTTGCACCCTCTCCTGACCGCTCTGCTGACGAAGGACCCGGCGTCCCGGCCCGCCCTCGCGGAGGTGGAAAGGGCCTTGCGGCAGGTGGCGTGTCCGGCAGGCCCCGACGGGCCCGCTCTCGCTCCGACGGCCGGCGGCCCCACGACCGCCACGTCACATCCGTCCGTCCCGGTCAGTCCGTCCGTCCCGGTCAGTCCGCCCGTTCCGGTCAGTCCGCCCGTTCCGGTCACTCCGGCCCTTCCCGTCAGTCCCGTCAGTCCCGTCAGTCCGGTCAGTCCGGCAGGTCCGGCCGATGTCTCCGTCGCGCGGGCCGGGGCGGTGACCGAGCGGCGCCGCGACACCTCGGTCGGAACGGTGGTTCCCGTGGCCTCCGGCGGCTCCCGCCGCACCGCGCTGACGGCCGCGCTCGGAGTCGTCGCCGTCGCCGTCGTGGTCGCCGTGCTGCTCGCCCTCCCGGGCGGGGGCAGCCGGGCGAAGGGCAACCGCGCCGGGGCAGCCCCTGCCGCCTCTGCCAGCACCGCCCCCTCCGCCGGCGCCGCGACCACCGGCTCCTCTCCCACCGAATCGCCTCCCACCAGCTCCTCTCCCGCGGGTGCCTCTCCGTCCGTCGAGGGCACCTCCCGGGCGCGGACCCTGCCGGCGGGTGCCCGGACGGAGGCGGGCGGGTTCGCATGGGTGCCGCCGCAGGGGTGGCGGCGGGACGTGAAGACGGCCGCCGAGGTGCACTACACCTCGCCCGACGGCCGCCAGGAACTCGTGGGCAAGTCCTCGCTGGCCCGGGGCGATCTCATGGACACTTGGCGACGCTCGGAGCAGAACGCCCGTGAGGGCCGGGACTACGTCAAGATCCGGCTGGGGGAGAGCACCTTCCAGGGGCACCCCGCGGTGGTCTGGGAGTACACCTTCACCCTCAAGGGCATCCCCTGGCACGCCCGCCTGCTCGGCTTCGACGCGGACGGGAAGTCGTACCAGATCAACACCTGGTACCAGCCGGACATCGAACCGCAGGCCCTGAAGACGTACAGCACGGTGAAGGAGACCTTCACCGTGCTGTGAGTCGAAGAGAGGGAACAGGAGGACGGATCAGGCCGTGGGGACCTTGTCGTTCACCTCGACCGCGGGCGCCTCGCTCGCGCGTCCCGCCGTCACCTTCTCCTTCACGACGGCGATCACCAGCACGATCGCCGCGACCATCAGGGACAGCAGCACGGTCGTACGGCCGCTGCTCTCGCCCTTGGTGTCGGTCAGCATGTAGCCGAGGACGAACACGATCAGGAAGATCGTCGCCCAGGTCAGGTACGGGTACAGCCACATCTTCACGACGAGCTTCTCCGGCGCCTCACGCTGGATGATCTTCCGCATGCGCAGCTGCGAGACGCAGATGGCCAGCCACACGAACAGGGCGACCGCACCGGAGGAGTTGACGAGGAAGAGGAAGATCGTCTTCGGGTACTCGTAGTTGAAGAAGACGGCCACGAAGCCGAAGACGACGGACGCGAGGATGGCCGCCATCGGGACGCCCCGGGAGGTGGTGCGGGCGAACGCCTTGGGGGCGTCACCGCGCTGGCCCAGCGAGAAGGCCATGCGGGAGGCCGTGTACAGACCCGAGTTGAGGCAGGACAGCACCGAGGTGAGAACGATGAAGTTCATGATCTCGCCGGCGTGCGCGATGCCGAGGGAGTCCAGGGCGGCGACGTACGAGCCGTTCTTCGCGATCGAGGGGTCGTTCCACGGCAGCAGGGAGACGACGACCAGGATCGAGCCCAGGTAGAAGACGCCGATACGCCAGATGATGCTGTTGGTCGACTTGGTGACCGCGCGCTGCGGGTCCTCGGACTCGCCGGCCGCCAGGGTCGCGATCTCGCTGCCCATGAAGGAGAAGACGACCAGCAGCACACCGGTGAGGATCGCGCCGGGCCCGTTCGGCAGGAAGCCGCCGTGGGAGGTCAGGTTGGAGAAGGTGGCCTTGTCGGCGTGGACGCCGGGCAGGACGCCGAAGATGGCGAGCAGGCCGACGACGATGAACGCGCCGATCGCGACGACCTTGATGCCGGCGAACCAGAACTCGAACTCGCCGTAGGAGCCGACCGAGACCAGGTTGGTCGCGGTCAGGACGGCCATCACGATGAGGGCCCAGCCCCACTGCGGGACGGCCGGTATCCAGCCCTCCAGGATCTTGGCGCCGGCGGTCGCCTCGACGGCGAGCACGACGACCCAGAAGAACCAGTAGAGCCAGCCGATGGAGAACCCGGCCCAGCGGCCGAGGGCGCGGTCGGCGTGCGCGGAGAAGGAGCCGGAGGTCGGGTTGGCGGCGGACATCTCGCCGAGCATGCGCATCACGAGGACGACGAGGGTGCCGACGAGGGCATAGGACAGCAGGATGCCGGGGCCCGCCGTGGCGATGCCCGAGCTGGAGCCGACAAAGAGCCCGGCACCGATCACGCCGCCGATGGCGATCATCGAGAGGTGACGGTTCTTGAGGCCTGCTTGAAGTCCGGAACCAGGGGTCATGGGACGGAATTCCTTTGCGCCGGTGGAGCGATTCCCGCACGAGAGGGGGTGCCGTTGTGGGGCGAAGTACGGGACCTCGCACGAGCGGTGTACGAGCCGGTCCAGTGAATCGGAGGCGAACGGATTCGGGAACCTCCGAATCCGGATTGTTACTTGAGGTTTCCTTGAGCTTCAATGGTCTGGCTCACATTTTTCCGCGCCGAGACCCGGGGCTGCTGCCCTGAATCGGGCGTGTCACACTCGTCCCATGCGCGTGTATCTCGGCTCCGACCATGCGGGCTACGAACTCAAGAACCACCTCGTCGAATGGCTCAAGGCGGCGGGGCACGAGCCCGTCGACTGCGGGCCCCACATCTACGACGCCCAGGACGACTACCCGCCCTTCTGTCTGCGTGCCGCGGAGAAGACGGCGGCGGACCCCGACGCCCTCGGCATCGTGATCGGCGGGTCCGGCAATGGGGAGCAGATCGCCGCGAACAAGGTGAAGGGGGTGCGGGCGGCGCTGGCCTGGAGCGAGGAGACGGCCTCGCTGGGCCGTCAGCACAACAACGCCAACGTGGTCGCGGTGGGTGCGCGGATGCACAGTCAGGAGGAGGCGACCAAGTTCGTCGAGGTCTTCCTGGGCACGCCGTTCACGGGTGATGAGCGTCACATCCGCCGCATCGACATGCTGTCGGACTACGAGACCAGCGGCGAGCTTCCGCCGATCCCGGCGCACCACCCGCAGCAGTAGCACCCCTGGGACCCCGTCGCCCACCCGCCCGACTCGGTCGGCCGGCAAGGGCAGGTGCGCGTGGATCCCGACCGGCGTACACAAGGGGCCTGAGGTCTGGGCGGACCTCAGCCCCTCCACCCACCCACCCGACAAGGGCAGGTACGGGTGAACCCCGGACGGGCTGCAGTCCCTCCCGCCATCCATCCGGCAAGGACAGGTACGGGTGAATCCCGGACGAACCTCCGCCCCCCGTCCATTCGCCCGCCCGCTTGCCTGACTCGGTCGGCCGGTGAGGGGTGGGTGCGGGGGGATCCCGGACGGGCCTTCGCTCCGCCCATTCATTCGTCGGCCCGTCCGCCTGGGACGGTCGCCGGTGAGGGTGGGTGCCGTTGGATCCCGGACGGGCCTTCGCCCCTCCCGTCCGTTCGCCCGCCCGTCCTTCCGACTCGGTCGGCCGGTGAAGGCGGGCGTGGTGGATCCTGGATGGTGTGCGCGGTGGGGGATCGGGGCTGGGCGGGTCTTCGGCTTTCCCGGTCGTTCGTTCGTGCCTGTGTCGGTCTCGCGCTCATTCGCCCGCCCCGCTGCCGACCGAGTCGGGTGGCGGGTGGGGCATATCGGTAGGAAAGGAAGCCTCAGCCTTGCCAGAAGGGCACACCATTCACCGGCTGGCCCAGGACTACGCCCGCTGCTTCCAGGGGACCGCCCCACGGGTGACCAGCCCCCAGGGCAAGTTCTCCGACGCCGCCGACCTGCTGAACGGCGCCCTCCTCACCCGTACCGAGGCCCACGGCAAACACCTCTTCCTGCGGTTCCGGGACGCCGACTGGATCCACATCCACCTCGGCCTCTTCGGCAAGGTCGGCTTCGGCGAAACCCCCGCACCCCCGCCGACCGACACCGTCCGCCTCCGCCTCGCGAACGACACCTCCTACGTCGACCTGCGCGGCCCCACCACCTGCGCCCTCATCACGGACGACGAGAAGCGCGCGATACACGACCGCCTCGGCCCCGACCCCCTGCGCGAGGACTCCGACCCGGCAGCCGCCTACGTCCGCATCCGCCGCAGCCGTACGACGATCGCCGCCCTCCTCATGGACCAGAAGGTCATCGCGGGCGTCGGCAACGTCTATCGCGCCGAGGTCCTCTTCCGGCACGGCATCGACCCGTACCGGGCGGGCAAGGACCTCACCCCGGCCGAGTGGGACGCCCTCTGGGCCGACCTCGTCGCGCTCATGCACGAGGGCGTGCGCAACAACCGCATCGACACCGTCCGCCCCGAGCACACCCCCGAGGCGATGGGACGCCCGCCCCGCGTGGACGACCACGGTGGCGAGGTGTACGTCTACCGCCGGGCAACCCTGCCCTGCCACATCTGCGGCACCGGGATCCGCACCGCCGACCTCGCCGCCCGCAACCTCTTCTGGTGCCCGGCCTGCCAGAGACCCTGACCGGACGCTAGAAGCCGTGCGGCAGCCACGGCACCACCGGTGAGCCGAACGCGATCGACGCCTCCGCCAGCGCTCCCTGCCGCAGCTCCCGCACCCGCCCGGCCGCCGCCAGCGACAGCAGGGTCACGCCACCGAGGTAGGCCGCCCCCAACTCCCGTACGGACAGGGACAGGTCGGCCTCGTCGGTGGTGCGCTCGCAGGACGCCCCCTTCGGGTCGCCGGTCAGCCGCCAACGCCCCGCGTTCCAGGGGCAGAAGGCGTCCTCGACCTCGAACACGACGTCCACCGGCGTCTGGTAGGTGCGCGCCGCCAGCGCCGGACCGACGTCGACGAGACGGACGTAGCAGGAGTCCCGCAGGTGCGGCCGGCAGCGCCGGATGTCGGAGACCAGGTACTGCCAGGCGTCGTCGAGCGGGCGTCCCCGCACGGTCAGGGTCGTCATCAGGTCGATGTCGAACAGGAAGCGCCACAGCGCCGCGTCGGTCGCGGGATCCAGCGCGGCGAGATCCTCCAGCGTCACGGTGCCGTCGTGCCCGCCCGGTCCCCAGCCGAGCTTGGTGCGGAAACGGGCGTACCCGGTGATCTCGCCGTCCCGCTCGGCGACCACGCACTGCAGCGCCGACGCCCCGTCCCGGTCGCTCTCCGGGTCGAGCAGCCCCGCCCTCTCCCAGCCGGGCTGCCGGGCCAGCATGCCGGGCCGCAGCGGCACCAGCGCCGCGTACACCGCCTCGCACGCGGCGAGGACGTCGGCCGGCTTCGCGTACCGCAGTCGTATCTCGTCGGTGCCGGCGGGCAGGGCCAGCGTCACCCGGGCCGTGTCGATCTCGGCGTTCAGATGGAAGGTCGCGGCTCCGTACCCGAAGCGGCCGTATATGGCGGGCTCGGAGGCGGTCAGCACCGCCAGCGGCTCGCCCAGGGCGCGCACGTCGTCCAGCTGGCGCCGCATCATCGAGGTCAGCACCCCGCGCCGCCGGTGCGTGGCCGCAACGCTGACCATGGTGACGCCGGCGGCGGGCACCAGGCCCCCGCCGGGCACGGTCATGCGGAAGCTGAAGGCCCCCGCCGTCCCGACGACGGCGTCCCCGTTCCGGACGACCAGCGAGCGGTCGAACTCGGTGAGCGATCTGTCCAGTTCACGCTCTTCGGCCGATGCAGGACCGGCACCGAAGGCGCGGACCAGATGGTCCCACCAGCCGTCCCATTCGTCCGGTCGCAGCACCTTCGTCTCGGCCGTCCGCAACTCGCTCGCACGTTCAGTCCCCATGAGTCATGCCTATCAGGGCATTGCGGGACGAGCCAGTGAATTTCTCCCGGTCGGCGGCGCGACGGCCCGCCGTGCCGTTCACTGTGAGGCCGAACCGCGAAGTTGGGTCTCTCACGGGGGACAAGTGGGACCTCCCGTGCCAAGCGGCGGGTCCGATGGATAGGGTCCCGAACTAATGACAGCAGGACGAGGGCGGTGCGCGAAGGCCGAGAAGTTCACGGCCCGGTGGAGGATGCAGTGGCACCGGGTCCGCGTAGGCCTGCGCAGGAGCGCCGTGGACTACTTCCGCGGCGACGGCTCCGACTGGATCGCCTTCGCCGGTCTGCTGCTCACCATCCCCGTCCTCGCCTCCGTCACGCTCGCCAACTCGGTGTGGTGCTCCCCGGCCACCCTGGTGCTCCCGATCGTCGCGGGCGGCCTGCTGCTGCGCCCGGCTAGCCTGCTCGGCCTGTACGCGGCGGCGGCCACCGCGCTGATCGTGGAGTCGGTGCGGCTCGGCCCGTACACGGAGGGGCCTTCGCGGGTCACCCCGGGCGTGGTCCTGGTGGTCGCCGCGTGCGGCTTCTTCGGGCTGCTGACCGCGCAGTTCCGCAGCCGGGTCGGCGTGCCCTGGCGGCGCGGCGGCACCATGCTCTTCGACCTGCGCGAGCGCATCCGGGTACAGAGCAAGCTGCCGAAGCTGCCGCAGGGCTGGCACCACGAGATGGCGCTGCGTCCGGCGGGTGGCCAGTCCTTCTCCGGCGACTTCGTCGTCGCGGCCCGGACGAACGGCGGCCGCACCCTGGAGGTCGTCCTCACGGACGTGTCCGGCAAGGGCATGGACGCGGGGTCGCGTGCGCTGCTGCTGTCGGGGGCGTTCGGGGGCCTGCTGGGCTCCCTTCCCCCGCACGCCTTCCTCCCGGCCGCGAACGGCTATCTGCTCCGCCAGGACTGGGACGAGGGCTTCGCCACCTCAATCCACCTGGTCCTCGACCTGGACTCCGGCGACTACGAGCTGTACTCCGCGGGCCATCCGCCGGGCCTGCAGCTGAGCGCGGGCAGCGGCCGCTGGGAGGAGAAGGCCGCCGACGGTCCACTGCTGGGCGTGTACGACCTCGCCCAGTTCGACTCCGTGAAGGGCTCGCTGCGGCCCGGGGACGTGCTGATGCTGTTCACGGACGGCCTGGTGGAGACCTCCGACCGGGACATCGTCGAGGGCATCGACCGGCTCACCGGCGAGGCCGACCGCTATGTCGCCGGCGGCTTCCACGGGGCCGCCTGGCACCTCATCGAGGCGGTCGCGAAGGACGTCAACGACGACCGCGCACTGCTGCTGATCTGCCGCGAGGCGTCGGCCTCCGCCCGCTGAACCGCCACGGCAGGCGGTGCCGCCCCGGCCTCACGGAGCCGTCGTGCTCAGCCGCTCCGGCTCCGAGGAAGCGTCGTGCTCAGACGCCCCGGCTTCACGGAGCCGTTGTGCTCAGACGCCCCGGCTTCACGGAGCCGTTGTGCTCAGACGCCCCGGCTTCACGGAGCCGTCGTGTCCGGCCCGGCCGCGGGCACGGTCCCGGACCGGGCGGCGCTGCGCCGGGAGACACTGGAGGGGTGACCGAGACGCACCTCACCCTGACAGAGGTCGAGAACCTCGCCCGCACGGCCCACGCGGGCCAGACCGACAAGGCGGGGCGGCCGTACGCCGAACACCTCGCGGCCGTCGCCGGGGGCGTGCGAGCCCGCGGCGGGGACGCCGAGCAGATCGCGGCGGCCTGGCTGCACGACGCCGTCGAGGACGAGGCGCTGTCGGAGGAGTGGCTGACGTCGGCCGCGCTCTCCGCGCGCACCAAGGCCGTCGTACGTGCCCTCACCAAGAGGCCGGGGGAGGAGCCGGAGGCGTACGCACGCCGGATCCTCGCCACCCCGGGCGCGCTGCTGGTGAAGGAGGCCGACCTGGCCCACAATGCCGACCCGGCCCGCCTCGCCGTCCTCGACGGGCCGACCCGGGAACGACTGACCGAGAAGTACGGGCGGATGCGCGCACTTCTCGGTCTTGAGCGTCCCGAGCGCCTCGAACAGGGCTGAGCCAGGAGCGCGCCCTGCATGAGCCGGGAGCGCGCCCTGCATGAGCCGGGAGCGAGCCGGGAGCGAGCCCGGTCCGGGGCGGCGTGGGCTAGACGCCGACCTTCTCGCGCCCGCGCTCCGGCTTCTGGCGCTCGCGGGCCAGCTCGGCCGCGTCCTGCCTGAAGGCCCATTCCATCTTCGGCTCCATCGCGAAGCGGAACGCCCGCTGCACCGGCCGGGTGCACAGCACCGTGACGACGGCGGCCGCGAGGACGGTCACCAGGATCTCGCCGAGCGGACGGTGCAGCCAGGCGTGGTCGAACCAGCCGCGGTAGTCGGCGAACTTCACCAGGAAGCCGTGCAGCAGATAGCCGTACAGGGTGCCCGCACCCAGCGCCGTGAACCACATCCTGCGGCGCGGCACCCAGGCGAAGAAGCAGGCCGTCAGCAGCAGGGAGCAGCCCATCATCGCGAGGACCATCACCGGGCCGCACCACCACGGGGCGCCCAGCTCCTGCGCGGAGTCGCGGTGGTAGAACCACGCGGTGTTCATGCGGGGCACCGCCCACCAGCCGACCGCGAGGGCGGCGGCGAACACCGGCACCGAGGCGATCCGCACCCAGCGGCGGCGCACCAGCTGGAAGTGCTCGGGCTTCATGGTCAGGCCGAGCACGAAGTAGGGCAGGAACTGCAGGACCCGCTGGAGGTCGAGGTCGTCACCGATGCTGGGGGTGACGGTGGCCAGCATGGCCACGCCGATGGCGACCGGGAGCGGCCAGCGCACCAGTTTCCAGATGGGCGTGGTGAGCCGCCAGACGAGCAGGGCCACCAGGAACCAGGTCAGGTACCAGGGATCGAGGAGGCTGATCTCCTCGTGGGAGCCCACGACGGCGTTCTTGAAGAGCGGGTAGGCCGTCTCGAAGACGACGTACGGCACGGCGACACCGGTGATCAGCCGTTTCAGGCGGTCCGGGCGCATGTCGAAACTGCGGGAGAAGAAGCCGGAAATGATGATGAACGCCGGCATGTGGAAGGTGTACACGACGGTGTACACGCCCTCCAGGATCCGGCTGTCGCCCTTCAGCGGCTCCCAGGCGTGGCCCATCGCGACGAGCACGATCGCCAGGTACTTGGCGTTGTCGAAGAAGGAGTCGCGCTGTTTGCCCGGTCTGTCCGCCGCCGGCCGCCGACTCTGCGTACTCGTCGGGGTGCGCGGACTGGGCACTCCGTCCGCCGGCGGCTGTGCCGGGGGGAGCGGGCTGCGGTTCTGGCCGGGGGACGAGGCGGCGTCAAACATCTCAGGCACCCTAGCGTCGACTGTGGGATTTCGTAAAACCCCCCGTGGTCATTCCTGGTTATCACCTCCGGATACCCGCTGATTTCCATAACTTGCCGCCCCTGTCCACGTGATGGTGGGCACATCGAAGCCCACCGTTCACCCGTGATGTCCCAATTCATCCCGACTAAATAGGGCATACGACGCCTCTGTGTCATCAATTCGAATTACCTGCGCACAAGATGTGTGGACACGGCAATGAAGGCGCGCAATTCCCCCCGGCGCTGCGCATGGGTGCTCTGTCGAATTGCTGTGCGTCCCCTCGCCCGCGCCGCGGATGCTTGTTCAACGTTGCGTCACGAGCCGCATGGTGCGGGCGGGTTGGTGGCACGATGGTTGACGGCGGGGGTGCGCGGGGTACCTCCGGGCCGGGAGAGCGGTCCGACCGAAGGTGTGATCAGTTGTGGCCATTTCACTGTCCGTGGTGCTGCTGTTGGCGATCATCCTTGTGGTAATGATCCGAGGGGGAAACATCAAGACCGGCCCGGCCATCGTCGCCGTGCTCTTCGGGTTCTTCCTCGCCTCGACCGGCATGGCGCCGTCCATCAACCGGTTCCTGAACTCGATAGCGGAGACCATCAACCAGATCAACTTCTGACCCGGTGGGGCGGGCCGGCGGAGTTGAACAACTGAAACAGCGGGGGGACGTACCGGGATGGCGCTGCGCGACTCGGATCCGGTGGACGTGGGCGGTTACCGGATCGAGGACCGCCTCGGCAGCGGCGGCATGGGCGTGGTCTACCTGGCCCGCTCGGCCTCCGGCCGCCGGCTCGCCCTGAAGGTCGTCCACGCCCAGTACGCCGACGACGACGAGTTCCGCGCCCGCTTCAGCCGCGAAGTGGCCGCCGCCCGCCAGGTAAGCGGCGCCTTCACGGCGCCCGTGGTGGACGCGGACGCCGACGCGCCCCGCCCCTGGATGGCCACGCTCTACATCCCCGGCGAGGACCTCGGCACCCATGTCCGCCGTCACGGCCCGCTGCCACCCCACCGGCTGCGCGAACTCGCCGCCGGCCTCGCCGAGGCCCTGCGCGACATCCACGGCGCCGGCGTGGTCCACCGCGACCTGAAACCGGCCAACGTGATGCTCGCGGAGGACGGCCCCCGGGTCATCGACTTCGGCGTCTCCCGCGCCGCCGACTTCGCCCCCGCCGACGCCCTCACCCAGACCGGCCGCGTGATGGGCACCCCGCCCTTCATGTCCCCCGAGCAGTTCACCTCCCCGCACGAGGTCGGCCCCGCGTCCGACATCTTCGCCCTCGGCGCGGTCCTGGTGTACGCGGCCACCCGGCGCGGTCCGTTCGACAGCGCGAACCCCTGGGAGACGGCGACGAAGGTCGTCGAGGGTGAAGCCGAACTCGACGGCCTCCCCGACGATCTTCTCCCCTTCGTCCGCCTCTGCCTGGAAAAGCACCCCAAGTCCCGCCCGACCCCGGACGAACTCCTGACCCTGCTCCGCGAGGGCCGGCTGCCCGGGCCGAGGCCGGAACCGGAGTCGCCGGACGCCACCGAGCCGGTCCGGCCGCGCCGGCGCCGCCGGTGGTGGCTGACGGCCGGGGCCGTCACCGCCGTCCTGGCCGCGGTCGCCGGTACGACGGTCGCCGTCACACGCGGCGGCGACGGCGCCCCCGGCAACCTCCCGGCCGGATGGCACGCCTGGCACCGGCAGTCGAAGGAACCGAGCACCGGTGCCGAGGCATCCGGCGACAGCGCCTTCAGCCGGTGCGCCGCCGCCGGCGCCTCCCTGGTGTGCGCCGGCGACAGCCTCATGGCGACCCGTTTCGCCCTGGCCGACGGCCGCAACACCTGGACCTATCCGCTCGACCCCACGCCCACCGACAACGGCGGCGGCTTCGGTGGCACGGTCATCGGCACCCACGGCGGCGTCGTCTACGTCTGGGGCGCCGACGACCACACGCCCAAGGGCGACACGGACACCACCCTGACCCGTTACTCGGTCCAGGCGGTCAGGGCCGACACCGGCAAGGTGCTGTGGAGGACGGTCACCGGCGACGGCGACACGGCGATCGGCGGCGACGGGGGCTATGCCGCGGCCACGGCCCAGGGAGTCGTCACGGTCCTCGGCGACAAGGGTGAGTCGTACGCCCTGCTGGGCGCCTCCGACGGCAGGATCCGCTGGAAGCACCCCCTGCCGTACTCGGGCGCGGACCAGAGGGGCGCCTGCCAGCTGAGCGGCGCCGCGGGGCACGTGTACCTCCTGTGCGGAGCCTTCGGCAAGGGGTACGAGGTCATCCGCACGAGCATCGCCCAGCTCGACCCGGCAACCGGCAGGCCCCGGTGGTCGGTGTCCGCCAAGGGTGCGCTGAACCTCCTGGGCGAGAGCGGCGGCCACCTCGTGCTGTCCGACTCGGACGGCAAGCTGCGCACCCTGACCCTGCTCGACATCTCCTCGCACGTCCTGACGGTCGTGAAGCTGTCCCACACCGAGTCCGCCATGAGCGGCGTCTACCTGGAGAACGGGACCGTCTACCTCACCTTCACCAGCGGCAGCGTCCACGCGTTCTCGCCGCGCACCGGCCGGCTGCTGTGGCGGAGCAATTCCACCGTCGAGCAGCCCGGCGCCCCGACGGCCACGTCCACCCGCCTCTACCTGGCCTCCCCGACCGGCCGTCTGGCCGCCCTCGACGCCGCCACCGGCAAGGTCCTGGCCACCCTCCCGGGCCGCGACGACGGCGGCACCGCCGACTCGACCGGCTCGGCCGGCGCGCCCCTGGTCCGCGTCGGCGACGCCCTCTACGTGCCCTACGGCCTCCGCTCCGTGTTCACGGTGAACATCAGGGACCTGTGAGTCCGCCGGGGCGTGCGAGGCCGGTGGGGCAGGCCCTGCGAGGTCCGAGAGAGCCTGTGAGGTCCGGGAGAGCCTGTGAGGACCGCGGGAACCTGTGACGTCCGCGAGCCCCGGAAAAACGGCCAGGGGCCCGGCTCCGCCGAAGCGTAAACCGGGCTCCCGGGCCGTACAGAGCGGGCGACGGGAATCGAACCCGCGTAGCTAGTTTGGAAGACTAGGGCTCTACCATTGAGCTACGCCCGCAGCAGCGCACCGCAGGTCGGTGACCGCGGCACTGCAGAGCATCGTAGCGGGTCGCCCGCCGCGGAGGCCAACGTGTTGGACTGCGGGGATGCCGTGTGCGCGGCGGTGGACAAAGCGGCCGACGGATACGGCCGGGGCATGTACCCTACGTGTCGCACCAGACGGGGTGTGGCGCAGCTTGGTAGCGCGTCCGCTTTGGGAGCGGAAGGCCGTGGGTTCAAATCCCGCCACCCCGACCACCGGCTCACGTCACTGTCATGATCGCCTTTTGGGGCGTTGAGCGGCTGCGGTTACTATGCAAGCTGCGCGCCCGTGTGTCCCGGCCCACTCGGCCTACGAACTCCTCCGGGCGGCGAAATCCGCCGGACCAGTCTGGCTCCGGCAGAAACCAAGAAGTCAGCCACAAGGAGACCGAACCGTGAAGAGCGCCGTGGAGACCCTGAACCCGACCCGGGTTCGGCTCACTGTCGAGGTGCCCTTCGAGGAGCTCAAGGACAGCCTCGACGCGGCGTACAAGAAGATCAACCAGCAGGTCACGGTGAAGGGCTTCCGCAAGGGCAAGATCCCGGCCCGCGTCATCGACCAGCGGTTCGGCCGCGGTGCGGTGCTGGAGGAGGCCGTCAACGACGCGCTTCCGAAGTTCTACACCGAGGCGGTCAACGAGGCCGAGCTGAGCCCGCTGGGCCAGCCCGACGTCGACATCACCGAGCTGAAGGACGGCGAGACGCTGAACTTCACCGCCGAGGTCGACGTCCGCCCGGCCCTGGAGATCCCGGACTACTCCGGCATCGAGGTCGAGGTCGACGCCGTCGAGGTCACCGACGAGGACATCGAGAAGTCGGTCGAGCAGCTCCGTGAGCGCTTCGCCTCCACCTCCCCGGTCGAGCGCGCCGCCGAGGACGGCGACGTGGTCACCGTCGACCTGGAGGCCAAGGTCGACGGCGAGGTCCTGGAGGACGGCATCGCCAACGGCGTCTCCTACACCATCGGCTCCGGCGAGCTGCTGGACGGCATCGACGACGCCGTGAAGGGCCTGGAGGCCGGTGGCGAGGCCACCTTCGCCTCCGAGCTGAAGGGCGGCTCCGCCGCGGGCAAGGAGGCCGAGGTCTCCGTCAAGGTCACCCAGGTCGCCGCCCGTGAACTGCCCGAGCTGGACGACGAGTTCGCGCAGCTCGCCTCCGAGTTCGACACCCTGGACGAGCTGAAGGCCGACAGCCGCAAGCGCCTGGCCAACATGAAGCAGTACGACCAGGCCACCCAGGCCCAGGAGCGCGTCCTGGAGAAGCTCCTCGAGCTGGTCGAGGTCCCGGTCCCCGAGAAGCTGCTCGAGGACGAGATCAACACCCGCAAGCACAACCTGGAGCACCACCAGCTCGGCCAGATGGGCCTGACCCTCGACAAGTACCTGGAGATCCAGGGCAAGACCGCCGAGGAGTTCGACACCGAGACCCGCGAGGCCGCGGTCAAGGGCATCAAGACCCAGTTCGTCCTCGACGAGCTGGTCAAGAAGGAGAACCTCAACGTCAGCCAGGAGGAGCTCACCGAGCACCTCATGCGGCGTGCGGCCTCCTCCGGCATGTCCCCCGACCAGTTCGCCCAGGCCGTCGTCGAGGGCGGCCAGGTTCCGCTCCTGGTCGGCGAGGTCGCCCGCGGCAAGGCCCTGGCCGTCGTGGTCGAGGCCGCCACGGTGAAGGACACCAACGGCGAGGTCGTCGACCTGGAGGACGAGGACGAGACCGAGGCCGCCATCGAGACGGTCGAGGCCGCCGAGGGCGCCACCGAGGGCACGGACGAGGAGAAGGCCGAGGGCTGAGCCCTGCGGCGCCTCTGACGACGTACACGGGCCCCGGGGACTTCCCCGGGGCCCGTTCGTCGTACCGGCCCGGCACGGCCGACCTCGGGGGGCGGGGCCGTATCGACGGGCGGCTCCGCCGCGGGGGGCGCGACCGGCCACCGCGCGCCCGCACCCGGCGGTGCGCCGCACCTCGACGGCGCTACGCCCCCGGCGAACACCCGCTTCTCCGGGATTCCCCGAAGGGACCCGCGCGTTAGGGTCCATGAATACGGGGGCAGGGGAGTCTCCTGAAGCCCCCCGGCAGGACCTCGCGGGGAACACGCAGGACCCCGCGGGGAACAGGTGAGACGGCCCGGCGCCGTCGCAAGACGAGCAGGTGGATACGTGACGAATCTGATGCCCTCCGCCGCCGGCGAGCCCTCCATCGGTGGTGGCCTCGGCGACCAGGTCTACAACCGGCTGCTCAACGAGCGGATCATCTTCCTCGGCCAGCAGGTCGACGATGACATCGCCAACAAGATCACTGCACAGCTGCTGCTCCTTGCCGCCGACCCGGACAAGGACATCTACCTGTACATCAACAGCCCCGGCGGCTCGGTGACGGCCGGCATGGCGATCTACGACACCATGCAGTACATCCCGAACGACGTGGTCACGATCGGCATGGGCATGGCGGCCTCGATGGGCCAGTTCCTGCTCACCGGCGGCACCGCCGGCAAGCGCTTCGCCCTGCCGCACACCGACATCATGATGCACCAGGGCTCCGCGGGCCTGGGCGGTACGGTCTCGGACATCAAGATCCAGGCCCAGTACCTGTTGCGCACCAAGAAGACCATGTCCGAGCTGACCGCGCTGCACTCCGGCCAGACCGTCGAGACGATCGTCCGCGACGGCGACCGCGACCGCTGGTTCACCCCGGAAGAGGCCAAGGAGTACGGTCTCATTGACGAGATCATCACGCACGCCTCGGGTGTTCCGGGAGGCGGCGGCACCGGTGCCTGACCGGCCCGGCCACGCCATGCACCGCCACGACCCCAGCCCCCAGAACGCCACCAGGACGGTGAACACCCTCATGAACAACTTCCACGGCGCCGCCAGCGGCATGTACGAAGGGCCCCGGCCCGACAGCCGCTATGTCATTCCGCGTTTCGTCGAGCGCACCTCCCAGGGCATCCGCGAGTACGACCCGTACGCGAAGCTCTTCGAGGAGCGCGTGATCTTCCTGGGCGTCCAGATCGACGACGCCTCCGCCAACGACGTCATGGCGCAGCTGCTGTGCCTGGAGTCGATGGACCCCGACCGGGACATCTCGATCTACATCAACAGCCCCGGCGGCGACATGACCGCCCTCACGGCGATCTACGACACGATGCAGTTCGTGAAGCCCGACATCCAGACGGTGTGCATGGGCCAGGCGGCCTCCGCCGCGGCCATCCTGCTCGCCGCCGGTACGCCGGGCAAGCGCATGGCGCTGCCGAACTCGCGCGTGCTGATCCACCAGCCCGCCGGCTCCACCGGCCGCGGTCAGCTCTCCGACCTGGAGATCATCGCCAACGAGTTCACCCGGATGCGTGACCAGCTGGAGACCATGCTGGCCAAGCACTCCAACCGGCCGATCGAGAAGGTCCGCGAGGACATCGAGCGCGACAAGATCCTCACCGCCGAGGAAGCGCTCGAGTACGGCATCGTCGACCAGATCATCTCCACCCGGAAGATGAACAACGAATCCGTCCGCTGACTCTGAGCGGCGACTCGCGGGACCCCTTGGCAGGGTCCACGTCAAAGTGAACCCTGCCAAGGGGGACCCGAACACAGGCCCCGGCAAGGTACCGTCGGACATAAGGCAGCACCAGGAGCCGCTGGACTCGAAAGCGTCCGGGCGTCTCCCAGGCGAAGGGGAAGCACACCGTGGCACGCATCGGTGACGGCGGCGATCTGCTCAAGTGCTCGTTCTGCGGCAAGAGCCAGAAGCAGGTCAAGAAGCTCATCGCAGGGCCCGGTGTGTACATCTGCGACGAGTGCATCGATCTCTGCAACGAGATCATCGAGGAGGAACTCGCCGAGACGAGCGAGGTGCGCTGGGAGGAACTCCCCAAGCCCCGCGAGATCTACGAGTTCCTGGAGGGCTACGTGGTCGGCCAGGAGCCCGCCAAGAAAGCCCTCTCGGTCGCGGTGTACAACCACTACAAGCGGGTCCAGGCGGGCGAGAACGGCGGCGCCCAAGGCCGCGACGACGCCATCGAGTTGGCGAAGTCCAACATCCTGCTCCTCGGCCCCACGGGCTCCGGCAAGACCCTGCTCGCGCAGACCCTGGCCCGCATGCTGAACGTCCCCTTCGCGATCGCCGACGCCACCGCGCTGACGGAGGCGGGCTACGTCGGCGAGGACGTCGAGAACATCCTGCTGAAGCTGATCCAGGCGGCCGACTACGACGTCAAGAAGGCCGAGACCGGGATCATCTACATCGACGAGATCGACAAGGTCGCGAGGAAGAGTGAGAACCCTTCCATCACCCGCGACGTCTCGGGCGAGGGAGTCCAGCAGGCCCTGCTGAAGATCCTGGAGGGCACCACGGCCTCCGTCCCGCCCCAGGGCGGCCGCAAGCACCCCCACCAGGAGTTCATCCAGATCGACACGACGAACGTCCTGTTCATCGTGGGTGGCGCCTTCGCGGGCCTGGAGAAGATCATCGAGTCCCGGGCGGGCGCGAAGGGCATCGGCTTCGGCGCCACGATCCGCTCCAAGCGCGAGCTGGAGTCCAAGGACGTCTTCGAGGACGTCATGCCGGAGGACCTGGTCAAGTTCGGCATGATCCCGGAGTTCATCGGCCGCCTGCCCGTGATCACGAGCGTCCACAACCTCGACCGCGAGGCCCTGCTCCAGATCCTCGTCGAGCCCCGCAACGCGCTCGTCAAGCAGTACCAGCGCCTCTTCGAACTCGACGGCGTGGAACTGGACTTCGAGCGTGAGGCCCTGGAGGCCATCGCCGACCAGGCCATCCTCCGCCAGACCGGCGCCCGCGGCCTGCGCGCCATCATGGAGGAGGTCCTCATGTCGGTGATGTACGAGGTCCCGTCCCGCAAGGACGTCGCCCGAGTCGTCATCACGGCGGACGTGGTCCACTCCAACGTCAACCCGACCCTGATCCCGCGGGACGCACGGGGGCGGGGGGCGGGGGAGCAGAAGACGGCATAAGCGGTCCGAAACGAAGAGGAAGGGGCGCCCCGTGAATCCGGGCGCCCCTTCGGCTGTCACTCCCCTATGACGTGGCAGCTAATGGATCACCACAGGCCACGTCGCCCCATGCCGGCCAACGCAGTTGTCGCGGGGCTGCAACAGAGGGAGCCCCGGTCGTTGACCGACCGGGGCTCTGTCCGAGTGCGAGAGGCGCTACGCCTTGACGCGAACGTCCTTGCGGAGTTTGGCGGTGATCTCCGCGGCGTCGCTGATGGACATGCCCTTGCCCGTCATCGCGCTGGCCACGTCTGCGTTGATGGCCACGCCGATGGTGCTGTGGTCGCCCCAGATGCACACCGGCATGATCATCTGCTTCGGGCCCGAGGAACTGGCACCGGATCCACTCATGTCCAGCTTCACGGACTGGCACTTCATGACGGCGCCTCCGAGGTCCGCCGGCTCCTGCTTCTCGGGGCTGCCGACCAGCGTGCCCTTGGTGCCGTCGCCGCTCTGGTCCTTCTCGGACTCCTCCTTCATGTGGGCGAACATCGCGTCGACGACGGCCGCGGGGTCGTCGATCTGGCCATAGACGCCGCCGAACTTCAGCATCTTCATGGTGAGCGGGCTGTTCTTGTCGCCGGACTGGTATTCCGCGCCCACCGACTTGGCGTTCTTGACGCCGGCCTTCCGGGCGGCCGACACATCGCTGTCCGTCATGGCGTCATCGCCGGAGCTGGCACCCTTCTTGTACTCACCGTTGATAACGGCAGCAGGGGTGATCAGCTTGTGCGGGCCGTCGTCCGCGACATTGCTGCCCCCGCTTCCGCTGACCACGAAGTACACGCCCACCGCCACGGCCGCCACCACGGCCACCGCGCCGATGATCAGGCCCGTCTTCTTCTTGCCGCCGCCCGGCGCCGGCGGCTGCGGGACGCCGTAGGGCTGCTGGCCGTAGGGGGCGGGCTGTCCCGGCTGGCCGTAGGGGGCCTGCTGCTGCCCGTACGGGCCCGGCTGCTGCGGTGCGCCCTGCTGCGGGTAGCCGTACCCGGGCTGCGGCGGGACCGGAGGGGCCTGCTGGGGGTAGCCGTAGCCGGGCTGGGGTGCCTGCGGCGGCTGGCCGTAGGGACCCGGCTGGCCGTAGGGACCAGGCTGCCCCGGCTGACCGTAGGGCGGCTGCTGGCCGTACGGGCCCGGCTGGTTGTTGCTCATTTCGGGGTTCCCCCTTGGACGCTTATGTGTCCCTGACATCCTGGCTCAGGCCCGGAAACCACGCGGCACCGGGGGCCGCACCGTTACAGAACAAACGCGTTTCGGGACCACCCCGTGACACCTCTAAACTGACCCCCGTGACCGAGAACGCTCATCAGCAGCCACCCGCGCCCGACTCCGAACTGCCGACCCAGTACGCGCCGGCCGATGTAGAGGGCCCGCTGTACGAGCGCTGGGTAGAGCGTGGTTACTTCGAGGCGGACGCGACGAGCGACAAGCCTCCGTACACGATCGTCATCCCGCCGCCGAACGTCACCGGTTCGCTGCACCTCGGCCACGCCTTCCAGCACACGCTGATGGACGCCCTCACCCGCCGCAAGCGCATGCAGGGCTTCGAGTCGCTGTGGCTGCCGGGCATGGACCACGCCGGTATCGCCACCCAGAACAAGGTCGAGCAGCAGCTCGCCGAGGAGGGCAAGTCCCGCCACGACCTGGGCCGCGAGGGGTTCGTCGAGCGGGTCTGGCAGTGGAAGGAAGAGTACGGCGGCAAGATCCTCGGCCAGATGCGCCGCCTCGGCGACGGCGTCGACTGGTCGCGTGAGCGCTTCACCATGGACGAGGGCCTGTCCAGGGCCGTCCAGACCATCTTCAAGAAGCTCTACGACGACGAGCTGATCTACCGCGCCGAGCGCATCATCAACTGGTGTCCGCGCTGTCTGACGGCCATCTCCGACATCGAGGTGGAGTACCAGGACGACGCGGGCGAGCTCGTCTCGATCAGGTACGGCGAGGGCGAGGACTCGCTGGTCGTCGCCACCACCCGCGCCGAGACGATGCTCGGTGACACGGCGGTCGCCGTCCACCCGGACGACGAGCGCTACAGGCACCTCATCGGACGGCAGATCAAGCTGCCGCTGACCGACCGGACCATCCCGGTCGTCGCCGACACGCACGTCGATCCGGAGTTCGGCACCGGCGCCGTCAAGGTCACCCCGGCCCACGACCCGAACGACTTCGCCATCGGCCAGCGCCACGACCTGCCGGCCATGACGATCATGGACGAGCACGGCGTGATCACCGTCCACGGCCCGTTCCTCGGCCTGGACCGCTTCGAGGCCCGCTCCGCGGTCGTCGGTGCTCTGCGCGAGCAGGGCCGGATCGTCGCCGAGAAGCGCCCGTACATGCACTCCGTCGGCCACTGCTCGCGCTGCAAGACCACCGTCGAGCCGCGCCTGTCGATGCAGTGGTGGGTCAACGTCAAGCCGCTGGCCAAGGCCGCCGGTGACGCGGTCCGCGACGGCCGGGTCGCGATCCACCCCGCCGACATGTCGAAGCGTTACTTCGACTGGGTCGACAACATGAACGACTGGTGCATCTCGCGCCAGCTGTGGTGGGGTCACCGGATCCCGATCTGGTACGGCCCGGACGGCGAGATCGTCTGCGTCGGCCCCGACGAGCAGCCGCCGACGGGCGAGGGCTGGACCCAGGACACCGACGTCCTCGACACCTGGTTCTCGTCCGGCCTGTGGCCCTTCTCCACCCTCGGCTGGCCGGAGAAGACCCCGGACCTGGCGAAGTTCTACTCCACCGACGTCCTGCTCACCGGCCACGACATCATCTTCTTCTGGGTCGCCCGGATGATGATGTTCGGCCTGTACGCGATGGACGGCGAGGTCCCGTTCAAGACCATCGCCCTGACGGGCCTGGTCCGCGACGAGCGCGGCAAGAAGATGTCGAAGTCCTTCGGCAACGTCGTCGACCCGCTGGACTGGATGGACAAGTACGGCTCCGACGCCGTCCGCTTCACCCTGGCCAAGGGCGCCAACCCGGGCACCGACGTCCCGATCGGCGAGGACTGGGTCCAGGCCTCCCGCAACTTCGCCAACAAGATCTGGAACGCCACGCGCTTCGCGCTCATGAACGGCGCCACGATCGAGGGTGAGCTGCCGCCGGCCGAGCAGCTCTCGGCCACCGACCGCTGGATCCTCTCCCGCCTGAACAAGACGGTCGCTCAGGTCGACGCGTACTACGAGGACTTCCAGTTCGCCAAGCTCAGCGAGGCCCTCTACCACTTCGCGTGGGACGAGGTCTTCGACTGGTACGTGGAGCTGTCGAAGACGACGTTCTTCGCGGGCGGCGAGGCGGCCAAGGCCTCCGGCCGCGTCCTCGGCGAGGTCCTGGACGTCCTGATGCGCCTGCTGCACCCGGTCGTCCCGTTCGTCACCGAGACCCTGTGGACCACCCTCACCGGCCGCGAGTCGATCGTGGTCGCCGAGTGGCCGAAGGACTCGGGCTTCCGCGACGAGGCCGCCGAGGCCGAGATCGAGAACCTCCAGCGGGTGGTCACCGAGGTCCGCCGCTTCCGCGCCGACCAGGGCCTGCAGCCGGGCCAGAAGGTCCCGGCCCGCCTGGACCTGGCGGGTACGCCGCTGGCCGCCCACGAGGGTGCCATCCGCCAGCTGCTGCGCCTCCAGCCGGAGGGCGAGGGCTTCAGCGCCACCGCCACCCTGCCGGTGGCCGGCGCCACGGTCGCCCTCGACCTCTCCGGCACGATCGACGTGGCGGCCGAGCGCAAGCGCCTCGCGAAGGACCTGGCCGCCGCCGAGAAGGAGAAGGCCCAGGCCACCGCCAAGCTCGGCAACGAGGCGTTCCTGGCGAAGGCCCCGGACAACGTGGTGGACAAGATCCGCACGCGTCTGTCCAAGGCCGACGAGGACATCGCCCGCCTCCAGGCCCAGCTGGACCGGCTGCCCCCGGCGTAAGGGTCTGTACGGCGTCAAGGGTTTGTACGTGGATGAAGGCCCCCGGTGCGAAGCAGGCACCGGGGGCCTTCGCCGCCCCTCAGGGGCGCGGGGAACTGCGCGGTCGACCACGGACGCCCCGCACCCGCCCGCCGGGACAAGCCAGCCCACCCCTTGGGCGCACGACCCCCCAAGCCACCGCACCCTTTGTCACCCCGGCTCCGTAGACTGGCCCCGTGAGCGACCTCCCGGACGACAACGACCAGCCCGACCCTCTCGACCCCTTCGAGGACATCATCGCGGCCGAGACCGACCGCGACCCCGACCTCGCGGTGATCGAGGCCGGCAGCCGCACCCTGCGCACGCAGGGCGGGCCGCAGCAGGCCGACGTACCCGCGCGCCCGGAGGACCCGGAGGTCGACAAGGCCCTGCGCGAGGTCGAGGCGGAGCTGGCCACCCGCTGGGGCGAGACCAAGCTGGAGCCGTCCGTCAGCCGGATCGCCGCGCTCATGGACGTGCTGGGCGAGCCGCAGCGCTCGTACCCCTCGATCCACATCACGGGGACCAACGGCAAGACCTCCACCGCCCGCATGATCGAGGCCCTGCTCGGTGCCTTCGAGCTGCGCACCGGCCGGTACACCAGCCCGCACGTGCAGTCGATCACCGAGCGGATCAGCCTGGACGGCGCCCCGATCTCCGCCGAGCGGTTCATCGAGACGTACCAGGACATCAAGCCGTACGTCGAGATGGTCGACGGCCTGCAGGAGTACCGGCTGTCCTTCTTCGAGGTGCTCACCGGCATGGCGTACGCGGCCTTCGCGGACGCGCCGGTCGACGTCGCCGTGGTCGAGGTCGGCATGGGCGGCAGCTGGGACGCGACGAACGTGATCGACGGTGATGTCGCCGTGGTCACCCCCATCGGTCTCGACCACACCGACCGGCTGGGGGAGACGCCGGGGGAGATCGCCGGTGAGAAGGGCGGCATCATCAAGCAGGACGCGACCGTGATCCTGGCGCAGCAGCCGGTGGACGCGGCGCAGGTGCTGCTGAAGAAGGCCGTCGAGGTGGACGCGACCGTGGCCCGGGAGGGGCTGGAGTTCGGCGTCGTGGCCCGGCAGGTCGCGGTCGGCGGGCAGCTGGTCACCCTGCGCGGCCTGGGCGGCGAGTACCCCGAGGTGTACCTGCCGCTGCACGGCGCGCACCAGGCGCACAACGCGGCCGTGGCGCTCGCCGCCGTCGAGGCGTTCTTCGGGGTCGGCGCGCAGCGTGCGGAGCGGCTGGACATCGACAGCGTGCGCAGGGCCTTCGCGGCCGTGTCCTCGCCGGGCCGCCTGGAGGTCGTACGGCGGTCTCCCACGGTCGTCCTGGATGCCGCGCACAACCCGGCGGGCGCCGAGGCCGCCGCCGAGGCCGTGCGCGAGGCGTTCGATTTCAGCCGGCTGATCGGTGTGGTCGGGGCGAGCGCCGACAAGAACGTGCGAGGGCTGCTGGAGGCCTTCGAGCCGATCTTCGCCGAGGTCGTCGTCACGCAGAACTCCTCGCACCGGGCGATGGACGCGGACGAACTGGCCGCGATCGCCGTCGAGGTGTTCGGCGAGGACCGGGTCCAGGTCGAGCCGCGACTGCCCGACGCCCTGGAGGCCGCGATCACGCTGGCCGAGGAGGAGGGCGAGTACGCGGGCGGCGGCGTGCTGGTCACGGGGTCGGTCATCACGGTGGGCGAGGCCCGCCTGCTGATGGGGAAGGGCTGAGATTCCGTCGTGCGTACGCTCTGTTCATCGACGCTGATCGGTGAGTTCTGCATCATCGGGTTCGCGGGGCTCGTGGCCATGAAGGACCCGGACCTGTCCGCGTCGACGGTGTGGCTGGTCAGCGGCATCGCCATGGTCCTGTGCGTGCTGCTGTGCGGCATGGTGACCCGGCCGGGAGGCGTCGCCCTCGGCTGGGCCCTGCAGCTCGCCCTGATCGCCTCCGGCGTCTTCGTTCCCACCATGTACTTCATGGGCGCGGTCTTCGGTGCCCTGTGGTGGGCGTCGGTGCACTTCGGGAGGAAGGTGGACGAGGCGAAGGCCAGGTTCGCGGCGCAGGCCGAGTCCTCTGCGTCTTCCTCCACCACACCTGATGCTGTGTGACAGGTGCACGGACACGCCCTGTAGCCTCGTTTCACCGCACACGTCAGTCGTAAGGAGCCCCCGTGACTCAGCGCACCCTCGTCATCCTCAAGCCCGACGCCGTCCGTCGTGGCCTGACGGGCGAGATCATCAGCCGGATCGAGCGCAAGGCCGGCTGGCAGATCACCGCGCTGGAGCTGCGCACCCTGGACCGGGGGACGCTGGAGCAGCACTACGCCGAGCACGTCGGCAAGCCGTTCTACGAGCCGCTGGTGGAGTTCATGTCCTCCGGCCCGGTGGTCGTCCTGATCGCCGAGGGCGAGCGGGTCATCGAGGGTGTGCGTGCCCTGGCAGGCCCGACCGACCCGATCGCGGCCGCCCCCGGCTCCATCCGCGGTGACTTCGGCGTGATCGTCCGCGAGAACCTGATCCACGCGTCCGACTCCGAGGAGTCCGCCGAGCGTGAGGTGAAGATCTTCTTCCCGGGCCGCGGCTGAGTCCGGCGGACAGATTTTCGCTAAATTTTCTGACGGGTCGTCAAGCCTTCTCGGGCCTTCCGGGCGACCCTGACCTGGGGCGGCCGCACGTTTTCGGCCGTCCTTTGGCATATGCGTTGCCGATCGGGGGAACGTGTGCCCCCGATGGGCCGTCTCCAGAAGCGAGGCGGAGCGCCATCTGATGACAATGGCGAAGACCCTCGCGCAGTGTTCGTGCAGGCGCGTTTACGATGGAAGCCTTCACGTCACAGCACCCGCCTCGCCGTCCTGACATGCCCTCAAAAGTTCGGGAAGGCCCGATGAATCCGGATGGGGAACTCAATGTCGTTCATCGGCCGTGACATGGCTGTCGACCTCGGGACCGCCAACACGCTGGTGTACGTCAGGGGTCGCGGAATCGTTCTCAACGAGCCGTCCGTCGTCGCGATCAACACCAACACCGGTGGCATCCTCGCGGTCGGTGCCGAAGCGAAGAAGATGATCGGCCGGACGCCGGGCAACATCGTCGCGGTGCGTCCGCTGAAGGACGGCGTGATCGCCGACTTCGAGATCACCGAGCGGATGCTCCGTTACTTCATCCTGAAGATCCACAAGCGGCGGTACCTCGCCCGGCCGCGGGTCGTCGTCTGCGTGCCCTCGGGCATCACGGGCGTCGAGCGCCGTGCGGTCATCGAGGCGTCCTCCCAGGCCGGCGCCCGCCAGGTGCACATCATCGAGGAGCCCATGGCCGCGGCCATCGGCTCCGGCCTGCCGGTCCACGAGGCCACGGGCAACATGGTGGTGGACATCGGCGGCGGCACCACGGAGGTCGCGGTCATCTCGCTCGGCGGCATCGTCACCGCCCAGTCCATCCGCGTCGCGGGCGACGAGCTGGACAACGCGATCATCCAGTACATCAAGAAGGAGTACAGCCTTCTGCTGGGTGAGCGGACCGCCGAGCAGATCAAGATCACCATCGGTTCGGCCTACGAACTCGACTCCGACGAGCACACCGAGGTCCGTGGCCGGGACCTGGTCTCGGGACTGCCGAAGACCGTCGTCATCTCGGCCGCCGAGGTCCGCAAGGCGATCGAGGAACCGGTCAACGCGATCGTCGACGCGGTCAAGACGACCCTCGACAAGTGCCCGCCGGAGCTGTCCGGCGACATCATGGACAGGGGAATCGTTCTGACCGGCGGCGGAGCGCTGCTGCGCGGCCTGGACGAGCGGCTGCGCCGGGAGACCGGCATGCCGATCCACATCGCCGAGGACCCGCTGGACAGCGTGGCGCTCGGCTCCGGCAAGTGCGTCGAGGAGTTCGAGGCACTCCAGCAGGTGCTGGACGCCCAGCCGCGCAGATGACACAACTCTTCGGTTCCGCCGTACGGGATGATCTCCTCTCGTACGGCGGATCGTTGATATAGAGGCATAAGCTCCCACAAACGGGCCCCCAGGACTTGCGTCTCGCGAGTGGCGCCTTGAGGGGTCCCCGAATTCCTACTTGAGGAAGGGCACGGCCGCCGCACGTGAGGGACACGAAAGAGAGCCGGCTGCTCCTGGTCCTGCTGATCGCCATCGCGTTCGCGCTGATCACGGTGGACATCCGCGGAGGCCGGAACTCACCGGTCGACGGCGCCCGGCAGGCCGCGGCCACGGTGTTCGGCCCGATCGAGAACGGGCTGTCCTCGGCGGTCGACCCGGTCGGCAACGCCGTCTCCGCCATCCGCGACTCCGGCAGCCGCCACGACCGGCTCGCCACGCTGGAGAAGGAGAACGCGGCCCTCAAGGCGAAGCTCGGCAGCGACGACCGCAACCGCAGCCGGCTGGCCCAGCTCGACAAGATGCTGAAGATCGCCGGAGAGGGCCAGTACGGCATCAAGGGCGCCCAGGTCATCGCCATAGGGTCGGCGCAGGGCTTCTCCTGGACCATCACCATCGACGTCGGCGCGAACGACGGCATCAAGCGGGACATGACCGTGCTGAACGGCGACGGCCTGGTCGGCCGGGTCACGACGGTCGGCCCGGACACCTCCACCGTGCTCCTCGCCAACGACCCCGACTTCACCGTCGGCACCCGCATGGAGGGCAGCGACGAACTCGGCTTCGCCTCCGGGCAGGGCGACCGCCCGCTGCGCGTGGAACTCCTCAACGGCAAGGCCGAGGTGAAGAAGGGCGACCGGCTCGTCACCTTCGGCTCCCAGGCGGACAAGCCGTTCGTGCCCGGTGTGCCGGTCGGCGTGGTCTCCCGCGTCGACCCGTCCGGCGGCGGCCTCACCCGCACGCTGTACGTCACGCCGTACGTCGGCTTCACCAAGCTCGACATGGTCGGCGTCGTCGTCGAGGCCCCGAAGAAGGACCCGCGTGACGAGGTACTGCCGGTCAAGCCCAAGCCGACCCCGACGCCGACGGTGACCGTCACGGTCACCCCCTCGGCCAACGCGACCGCAGACGACCAGCAGCAAGAGCAGCAGTAGGAGCTGACTTCCCCATGCGTGTCAACCGGATCCTGCTCTCCAGCGCGCTGGTCGTCGTCGCCCTGGTGATCCAGGTCAGCGTCCTGGCCCGGCTGCACCTGCCGGGCGCCGTCCCCGACCTGATGCTGCTCACCGTCCTCGGCCTCGCCATGGTGTACGGCCATGTGGGCGGCGCCCTCGTCGGCTTCGGCGCCGGCCTGCTCGCCGACCTGGCCCCGCCCGCCGACCACGCGGCCGGCCGCTACGCGCTCGTCCTGTGCGTCATCGGCTACTTCGCCGGACTCATCAGGCCGGAGAACGGCCGCCTGAAGTCGGCGACCGGCCCGATGGCCGTCGTGGTCGCCGCCGCCGTCGGCTCCACCCTGCTGTACGCCGCCGTAGGCGCCCTGGTCGGCGACACGGCGGCCCGCCACGTCGGCCTGACCGGCCTGCTGTTCTCGGCCGCCCTGTACGACCTGCTCCTCGCACCGTTCGTGGTGCCGGCGATCATGTGGGTGGCCCGCCGCTCCGACAACGACCCGCTCGCCGGGGCAGGTTCGTCCACCAAGGCCGGCGACATCTCCTCCGGGTGGCTCTCCTCGGGCACCGGCCTGCGGATCGGCAGCCAGCGCGGCGGCCTCGGGGCCCTGAGGGCCAAGGCCCGCACGCGCTCGACCCGGGTCGGCCGCATCAAGGGGGTCAAGCGGCTGTGAGCAGGGGCGCCCACGCGCGGAGCGCGCTTGTGGACACAAGCACCCGAACGGGGAAGCTCCGGCGGAACGAGGCCTCACAGGCTGGTCGTTCATCATTCGTACGCGCACACGCATCCGCGCACTGAGAGGGGGAGACAGCCGCAGTGACCAACATTCCCGAGACCGGACGGACCCCACGGGTCCAGATTCGTCTCGTCGTGATCCAGATCCTCGTCCTCTCCCTCCTCGGCACGCTCGGCGGCCGTCTGTGGTACCTCCAGATCCGCCAGGGAGCCGAGTACCAGAAGGAGGCTTCCGGCAACCACGTCCAGCAGGTCGTGGACCCGGCCGTGCGCGGTGACATCCTGGACGCCCGGGGCGTGCCGCTCGCGGACAACGAGACCCGCCTGGTGGTCTCCGCGTCCCGCACCGACCTGCTGAAGCAGAAGGACGACGGCAAGGCGGTCCTGACCAAGCTGGCCGGCGTCCTCGGCATGAAGCCCGAGGAGGTCAGGCAGAAGGTCCGGCTGTGCGACGCCAAGACCCCCCAGCCCTGCTGGAACGGCTCGCCCTACCAGCCGATCCCCATCACCGACGAGGCCACCCCCAAGCAGGCCCTGCAGATCCGCGAGCGCTCCGAGGACTTCCCCGGCATCACCGCCGAGCCGGAGGCCGTGCGCCGCTACGCGGGCCCGGGCAAGTCCAACACCGCCCAGGTCCTCGGCTATCTCTCGCCGGTCACCGACGACGAGATCCAGAAGGCCAAGGACACCGAATCGCCCTATCTGCGCTCCGACATGGTCGGCCGCTCCGGCCTCGAGCGCCAGTACGACAAGGTGCTGCGCGGCAAGGCAGGCGTGACCCGCTACGAGGTGGACAACCTCGGCCGGGTCATCGGCAAGGCCAGGTCGGACGCCGCCGAATCCGGATCCAACCTGGTCACCAGCATCGACTCCCGGGTGCAGCGCGTCGCCGAGTACGAGCTGAACAAGGCCATGAAGAAGGCCCGCGAGCAGTTCGACAAGATCACCGGTGAGAACTACAAGGCCGACTCCGGTGCCGTCGTCGTGATGGAGGCCAAGACCGGCCGGATCGTCGCCATGGCCTCCGCACCCACCTACGACCCGAACGTGTGGGTCGGCGGCATCTCCGCCAAGGACTACAAGGCCCTCACCGGCAAGAACTCCGACTACCCGCTGCTCAACCGGGCCATACAGGGTCAGGCGGCCCCCGGTTCGACCTTCAAGGTGGTCTCCACGGCCGCCGCGGTCCAGGCCGGCTACGTCTGGGACGGTGGCTACCCGTGCACCAGCTCGTACTCGGTGGGCGGCCAGGTCTTCAAGAACTTCGAGGGCGAGAACTTCGGCCCGATCTCCCTCGGCCGCGCCCTTGAGGTCTCCTGCGACACCGTCTTCTACGGCCTCGCCGACAGGGAGTGGAAGAGGGACGGCGGCATCAACCCCAAGAAGGGCCGGCCCAAGGACTACTTCTTCAAGACCGCCCACCAGTTCGGCCTCGGCAAGGAGACCGGCATCGACCTGCCCAACGAGGTCACCGGCCGGGTCCCCGACCGCCAGTGGAAGCTGGACTACTGGAAGGCCAACAAGGACGCCTGGTGCAAGTCCGGCAAGAAGGACGGCACCTACGTCGAGAAGATCGCGTACGAGAACTGCCTCGAAGGCAACAAGATGCGCGAGGGTGACGAGATCAACTACTCCATCGGCCAGGGCGACACCCTCGTCACCCCGATCCAGGAGGCAGTGATGTACGGCGCCGTCGCCAACGGCGGCACCATGTACCAGCCGACCATCGGCAAGGCGGTCGTCAGCGCGGACGGCAGGACCGTACGGGAGATCAAGCCGACGAAGACCGGCAGGCTGCCGGTCAGCCAGGCCACCCTCAAGGGCATGAACGACGCCTTCGCGGGCGTCATCACCCGCGGTACCGCCGCATGGAAGTTCGGCGGCTGGCCCCAGGACAAGATCCCGCTGCACGCCAAGACCGGTACCGCCGAGGTCTACGGCAAGCAGACCACCTCCTGGCTGGCCACCTACTCCAAGGACTACACGGTGATCATGACGATCGCCCAGGCCGGTACGGGTTCCGGAGCCTCCGGTGAGGCCGTGCGCAACATCTACAGCGCGCTCTACGGCGTCCAGAGCGACGGCTCCGTCGACAAGAAGAAGGCGCTGCTGCCCGAGCCGCAGAAGAGCCTGCCGAAGGTCCGCACCGACGGCACGATCGACGCCCCGAAGATCACCGGTGACCCGGGCAAGGACGCCGAGGCCTCCCAGAAGGACAACCCGACCAACGGGGACGACCAGCAGCCCGCCACCAGCCCCTCGCCCACCACGGGCAACAGCAACACCCGCAGGCGGCCGCGCCGGAGGGGGAGCCGGAGGATGCTCACATGACCGGCAACAGCTTCTCCGTCTCCGGATACGGCCCCGAGCGGGCCGGCTGGACCAGGGTCTTCGCCCGCGACTCCCTGGCCCGCCGGCTCGACTGGCCGATGCTGCTCGCGGCGATAGCGCTGTCGCTGATCGGCTCCCTGCTGGTGTACTCGGCGACCCGCAACCGCACCGAGATCAACCAGGGCGACCCGTACTACTTCCTGATCCGGCACATCATGAACACCGGCATCGGGCTCGCCCTCATGATCGCCACGCTCTGGCTCGGCCACCGCGCCCTGCGCAACGCGGTGCCGATCCTCTACGGCCTGTCGGTCTTCGGCATCCTCGCCGTGCTCACCCCGCTCGGCTCCACCGTCAACGGTGCCCACTCCTGGATCGTGCTCGGCGGCGGCTTCTCGCTGCAGCCCTCCGAATTCGTGAAGATCACGATCATCCTGGGCATGGCGATACTGCTCGCGACCCGGGTCGACGCGGGCGACAGGAAGCACCCCGACCACCGCACGGTGGTGCAGTCCCTGGCGCTGGCCGCCGTACCCATCCTGATCGTGCTGCTCATGCCCGACCTGGGGTCGGTCATGGTCATGGTGGTCATCATCCTGGGCGTGCTGCTCGCCTCCGGGGCCTCCAACCGCTGGGTCTTCGGGCTGATCGCCGCGGGCGCCATCGGGGCGATCGCCGTCTGGCAGCTGCACATCCTGGACGCCTACCAGATCAACCGCTTCGCCGCCTTCGCCAACCCCGACCTCGACCCCGCGGGCGTCGGCTACAACACCAATCAGGCCCGTATCGCCATCGGCTCCGGCGGCCTGACCGGCGCGGGCCTGTTCCACGGTTCGCAGACCACCGGCCAGTTCGTCCCCGAGCAGCAGACGGACTTCGTGTTCACGGTCGCGGGGGAGGAGCTGGGCTTCCTCGGCGCGGGCCTGATCATCTTCCTGCTGGGCGTGGTCCTGTGGCGGGCCTGCCGCATCGCCCGTGAGTCGACCGAGCTGTACGGCACGATCGTCGCCGCCGGCATCGTCGCCTGGTTCGCCTTCCAGGCGTTCGAGAACATCGGCATGACCCTCGGCATCATGCCGGTCACCGGTCTGCCGCTGCCGTTCGTGTCGTACGGCGGCTCGTCCATGTTCGCGGTGTGGGTGGCGGTGGGACTGCTCCAGTCGATCAAGGTGCAGCGGCCGATGTCCGCTTGACGTGTTCACCGGGTGAATGACGGGAGTTTTCCCGCCATTCACCCGAGATGACCTCTGCCCTCGGGAGCGGTCTGCCACTAGATTCGGTTCATGGCGGATACGAAGCGCGAGATCGAGCGCAAGTACGAATCCGACGACAGCGGGCTGCCCGACCTGACCGGCGTCGGCCCAGTGGCGAACGTCCTCGACAAAGGCCTGGTCGAGCTGGACGCCACCTACTACGACACCGCCGACCAACGCCTGGCCGCCGCCGGGCTCACCCTGCGCCGCCGCACCGGAGGCTCGGACGCCGGCTGGCACCTGAAATTCCCGGTCGCCCCAGGGGTCCGCGACGAGATCAGGTCGCCCCTGTCCGAGACCGTGCCCGACGAGATCGCCGCACTGGTCCGCTCCCGGGTCCGCTGCGCCGAACTGATCCCCGTCGTCCGGCTCCGCTCCGGGCGGGACGTACGCCACCTCGTGGACGCCGAAGGCGCGCTGCTGGCCGAGGCGAGCGTCGACTCCGTGACCGCCGAGCGGCTCGTCGGCAAGGGCGGGAGCACCCAGTGGACCGAGATCGAGGTGGAGCTGGCGGACGACGCCGATCCGGCCTTCCTCGACCAGGTGGACAAGCGCCTGCGCAAGGCGGGCGTACGCCCGTCGAAGTCGCCGTCCAAGCTGGCCCGGGCACTGGAGCAGACCGGAGGCCGACGCCCCGGTTCCGGGCGGAGCGCGAAGCCCGTGACCGCCGGCGACCACGTCCTCGCCTACCTCCGTGAGCAGCGCGACGCGATCCTCGCGTACGACCCGGGCGTCCGCCGGGACGTGCCGGACTCCGTCCACCAGATGCGGGTGGCCACCCGCCGCATGCGCAGCACCTTCCGTACCTTCGTCGCCGTCCTCGACCCCGCCGTCACCGACCCGATCGCCGCCGAGCTGAAATGGCTGGCGGGCGAGCTGGGCGTGGACCGCGACCAGGAGGTCCTCGCCGAGCGCCTGACGAGCGCCCTGGACGTCCTCCCGCCCGACCTGGTCCTCGGCCCCGTCCGCGAACGGCTCGCCACCTGGTCGAACGCCCGGCACGGCAGCGCCCGCGACCGGCTCATCGCCGTCCTCGACTCCGCCCGCTACCTGGCCCTGCTCGACACCCTGGACGCCGTCCTCGCCGACCCGCCGCTGCAGAAGAAGGCCGGCGGGAAACCGGAGAAGGCGCTCGCCAAGGCCGTACGGAAGGATTTCGCGAAGGTCTCCCGCCTGATCACCGAGGCACTCGGCCTGCCGCCCGGCGGGGAACGCGACGTCGCCGTGCACGAGGCCCGCAAGAAGGCCAAGCGGACCCGGTATGCGGGCGAGGCGGCCGTCCCCGCCCTCGGCGGCCCCGCCCGCTCCCTGGCCAAGGCCATGAAGTCCCTGACCAGCCTGCTCGGCGACCACCAGGACAGTGTCATGGCCCGCCGCACCCTGCGTGAGCTGGCCGAGGCGGCACACGCGGAAGGGGAGAGCGCCTTCACCTACGGGCTGCTGCACGGCCACGAGGAACAGCGGGCGGCGTCCGTGGAGGCGGAGCTGCCCGGACTCTGGCGGGAGATCACGTCCGGGGCATCCGTCTGAGCGTACGAGGGAGGGCTCGGGCCGGGTTAGGCTTGATGGTCCCCCCTGTCAGCTCATGAAGGTTCGCGAGATGCCTGTCGAGTCGGTTTTCCCGCAGCTCGAAGCTCTGCTCCCGCACGTGCAGAAGCCGATCCAGTACGTCGGCGGAGAGCTCAACTCCACCGTCAAGAACTGGGACGAGTGCGACGTCCGCTGGGCGCTCATGTACCCGGACGCGTACGAGGTCGGTCTGCCCAACCAGGGCGTCATGATCCTCTACGAGGTCCTCAACGAGCAGGAGGGCGTCCTCGCCGAGCGCACCTACAACGTCTGGCCGGACCTGGAGGCGCTGATGCGCGAGCACGGCGTCCCGCAGTTCACCGTGGACAGTCACCGCCCGGTGAAGGCCTTCGACGTGTTCGGGCTGTCCTTCTCCACGGAGCTGGGCTACACCAACATGCTGACCGCCCTGGACCTGGCGGGCATCCCCCTGGAGTCGAAGGACAGGGGGCCGGACGACCCGATCGTGCTGGCGGGCGGCCACGCGGCCTTCAACCCGGAGCCGATCGCGGACTTCATCGACGCGGCGGTCATCGGTGACGGCGAGCAGGCCGTGCTCGACATGACGAAGATCATCCGTGCCTGGAAGGCGGAGGGCCGCCCCGGCGGCCGCGAGGAGGTCCTCCTCCGCCTGGCGAAGACCGGCGGGGTGTACATCCCGGCGTTCTACGACGTCGAGTACCTCCCCGACGGCCGTATCGCCCGCGTCGTCCCCAACAGGTCCGGCGTCCCGTGGCGCGTCTCCAAGCACACGGTGATGGACCTGGACGAGTGGCCGTACCCCAAGCAGCCGCTCGTCCCCCTGGCCGAGACCGTCCATGAGCGCATGTCCGTGGAGATCTTCCGCGGCTGCACCCGCGGCTGCCGCTTCTGCCAGGCGGGCATGATCACCCGCCCGGTGCGCGAGCGCTCGATCACGGGCATCGGCGAGATGGTCGACAAGGGCCTCAAGGCGACCGGCTTCGAGGAGGTGGGCCTGCTCTCCCTCTCCTCCGCGGACCACTCGGAGATCGGCGACGTCGCCAAGGGCCTGGCCGACCGCTATGCGGAAGACAAGATCGGCCTCTCCCTCCCCTCCACCCGCGTGGACGCGTTCAACATCGACCTGGCGAACGAACTGACGCGCAACGGCCGGCGCTCCGGCCTGACCTTCGCCCCTGAGGGCGGCTCGGAACGCATCCGCAAGGTCATCAACAAGATGGTCTCGGAGGAAGACCTCATCCGGACGGTGGCCACGGCCTACGGCAACGGCTGGCGCCAGGTGAAGCTGTACTTCATGTGCGGCCTCCCCACGGAGACGGACGAGGACGTCCTCCAGATCGCCGACATGGCGATCCACGTGATCCAGAAGGGCCGCGAGGTCTCGCGGTCCAACGACATCCGCTGCACGGTCTCGATCGGCGGCTTCGTCCCGAAGCCCCACACCCCCTTCCAGTGGGCGCCCCAGCTCTCCGCCGAGGAGACGGACGCGCGCCTCGAGAAGCTCCGCGACAAGATCCGCGGCGACAAGAAGTACGGTCGCTCGATCGGCTTCCGCTACCACGACGGCAAGCCCGGCATCGTCGAGGGCCTCCTCTCCCGCGGCGACCGCCGCATCGGCGCGGTCATCCGCGCGGTCTACGACGGCGGCGGCCGCTTCGACGGCTGGCGCGAGCACTTCTCCTACGACCGCTGGATGCAGTGCGCCGACAAGGCGCTGGCCGTCTTCGGCGTGGACGTCGACTGGTACACGACGCGCGAGCGCACGTACGAGGAAGTCCTCCCCTGGGACCACCTGGACTCCGGCCTCGACAAGGACTGGCTCTGGGAGGACTGGCAGGACGCCCTCGACGAGACGGAGGTCGAGGACTGCCGCTGGACCCCGTGCTTCGACTGCGGCGTGTGCCCGCAGATGGACACCCACATCCAGATCGGCCCGACGGGCAAGAAGCTGCTGCCTCTGACGGTCAAGAACGCAGGTCCGACGCCGGCTTCGAGTGGTCACGCGCACTGAGGTGGGCGAGGCACTCGATCGGGTGTTCAGGCGCTGGCGGGGGTGAGCGAGGAGGAGGTGGCTGCGGCGTTGGCTGCGGTCGTCGCTTCGCCCCCTCGCCCGTCGGCGCCGCTGGCGTCGTCTCGGACGCCGTTGCCGGCTCCGGAAAGTGCCCCGCACATCGTTTCCGAGGTGGAGTGGGTCTGAGCCGCTCCCGGGGCGTGCACCCCTGTGTGATCTGTCGAGCCCCTTCCCTGACCGGGAGGGGGCTCGTTGGTGTCTGATGGCGTGTGAGCCCGTGATTCGGCTGAGGTGACGTCCTTCAACCGCGGCTGAGTTACCACTTTCTCTACGACTTTCAAGCCCCGCCCTTTGGGCGGGGGAGAGGATCCCTCCACCACGGCCCGCACGGTCCGGCGGAGTCCCGAGCCGTCGCGCACATCATCAAGATCAAGCAGTGGCGCGGACTGGCCACCCGCTACGACAAGACCGCCACCATCTACCTCGCCGGACTCCACCTCGCCGCCATCTTCATCTGGTCGGCGAGATGACCCGAAAGAAACGGCCAGCGGGGCCTTCGCGGCGGGATCACCGGATTTTCCTTTACCAGGCCAGGGGTTCGCCCTTCCGGAAGAAGCCGCCGGTAGGACCGGAGTCCGGCAGGGTGGCAGCCCAGACGACGCCGGCGGCGCCTTGGTCGACGGGGTCACCGCCCGGGCCGCCCATGTCGGTGGCGATCCATCCCGGACAGACGGCGTTGACCAGAATCCGCTCGGCGCGCAGTTCGTCGGCGAGCTTGCGGGTCAGGGCGTTGAGGGCGGCCTTCGAGATCCCATAGGCGGGGGTGCCACCGGACATGAGCTCCAGGGAGCCGGATTCGCTGGAGACGTTCACCACACGGGGGTGGGGTGAACGGCGCAGCAGCGGCAGGAACGCCTGCGCGGTCCGCCAGGCGCCGAAGAGGTTTGTCTCCAGGGTGTGGCGGACCTCGTCGAGGTCGGCGGAGACGGCTCGCTGGGCGGTGTCGTAGTTGATAGCCGCGTTGTTGACCAGGACATCGAGGCGCCCGAACTCCTCTTCCACGCGACGGGCGAGGGCACGGATGTCGTCGGCGTCGGTCACGTCCAGCCGGCATGGCAGGAACATGCCGGGCGCTTCGGTGGCCAGATCGCCTACGGCTTGTTCGGCGTCCTCCGGACGGCGGGCGGACAGCAGGACGGTGTGGCCGAGTTCGGCAAGCTGGCGCGCGGTTTCGCGGCCGATGCCCCTGTTGCCGCCGGTGACCAGCGATACCGGTGCAGCGGTGCTCATGCTCTCTCCCCTTACGCGGACGATCCGGAGTCGGGCAGCACGTTATGCCGTCGCCCCGCGTGTAGGGATCAGGCCCGAGGCGCAGACGGGCCGCGGCCTTGGACGTAGTCCTCACGGACCACCACGGCCGGACAGCAGCACAACACGGTCGAACGCTGCATCAACAAGATCAAGCAGCGGCACGGACTAGCCATCCGCTACGACAAGACCGCCACCATCTACCTGGCCGGACTCCACCTCGCCGCCATCTTCATCTGGTCGGCGAGGTGATCCGAAGGAAACGGCCTAGTACTCCAGTGCGACTTCGTGAGCTATCCGGTTGGAGGGGTCGGCTAGGCGTCGCCGCCAGTGGCTGCGGCAGGCTGTGGCTTGGCCGTGTCTGCGCCAGTTCGATCAGTGCAGCGGCCTGTGCGGAGACGTGGTCGGTGGGGTCGGCAAGGGACTGAGCAGGCGGCGGATCGGCCGGCTCGTACGATCATCCGTCATGACCTGACCCGCCATCCCGACCGCACCTGGCGCCGCCAGTTCGACGGGCTGACCCCGCGCGCCCGCTTGAACGCCACGCTGAACGCGAACGCGTCCTCGTACCCCACCTCGCGCGCCACCGCGGCGACGGTCTCCTCCGTGTCGCGCAGCAGATCCGCCGCCAGGGCCATCCGCCAGCCGGTGAGGTATGTGAGCGGGGGCTCGCCGACCGCGCCGGTGAAGCGCGCGGCGAAGGTGGCCCGAGATTGGCCGACCCGCGTGGCCAGTTCGGCGACCGTCCATCGGTGCGCCGGGTCCTCGTGCAGCAGGCGCAGCGCGTCGCCGACGGCCGGGGTGGCCAGTGCCCGGTACCAGGAGGGGGGTTGGGCCTGCGGCCGGGCGCACCAGGCGCGCAGCGCGAGTGCCAGTAGGAGGTCCAGCAGCCGGTTCAGGATGGCGTCCTGGCCGGGCTCGTCGTGGGCTACCTCGGTGGCGAGCAGGTCCAGCGCCGCCCGGGTGCGTGGCCCGGCGGGCACGACGGCCAGCTGCGGGAGCATGTCCAGCAGGCGCTCGCCCACGTCGCCGCGGAGTTCGTAGGCTCCCCGGAGCAGGGTGGTGGCGCCGGGCAGTCCGTCGCCGTACGTGCGGGGTCCCAGGTTCTGTCGGGCCGCCGTCCCGCTGTCGATGACGTGCTTCCTTCCGCCGCGGATCACCACCTGCGGCGGGGTGTCCGGGGCGTCGGCGATCGTGTACTGGTTGGTGCCGCTGATCAGGGCGATGTCCCCGGTGGCCAGGCGCACTGGTGCGGTCTGCGGGTCGTCGCCGAGCCGGACCGACGCGTGGCCGCCGAGGGTGGCCACGACCGTGAGCAGAGGGGCGTCGGCGAAGGTCATCGACCATGGTGGTCGCTGGATCAGCTGCCGGATCTGCGCGTTGCTGGCGCGGGCCCGGTGCAGCAGATCGCTCAGGACGTCCATGCCAGCCACGCTAGACGATCACAAAGGGATAGGCGACGTTCTCCCATGGATCGTCTGCCTCCACCGGGGTTGTCTGGAGGGCATGAAGAACATCCTCGTTCTCGGCGGCACCGGCACGACCGGCCGCCGCATCGCCCGCGGCCTGATGGCCAAGGGCCGACCGGTCCGCACGGCGTCCCGCACCGGCGGCGACGCCCACTTCGACCTGGACGACCCGGCGACCTGGGCGCCCGCCCTCGACGGGGCCGCCGCCGTCTACCTCGTGGAGCCCAACCTGCAGCCCGGCGTGGACCGGCAGGCGCGCATCCCGCGCTTGGTGGCCGATGCGGTCGCCGCGGGCGTGCGGCGGCTGGTGCTGCTCTCCGCCCACGGCGTCGGCCGGGCCGACAACGGCCACCCGCTCAAGGCCGCCGAACAGGCCGTCCGCGACTCCGGCGTCGACTGGACCATCCTGCAACCCGACTGGTTCGCGCAGAACTTCAGCGAGTCCTTCTGGCTGCCGGGCGTCCTGGCCGGAACCCTCGCCCTGCCCACCGGTGACGGGCGCACGCCGTTCGTCGACGCCGAGGACATCGCCGAGGTCGCCGCCGCGGCGCTGACCGAGGACCGCCACAGCGGACAGACCTACCAGCTGACCGGCCCGCGGGCGATCGGCTTCGGCGAGGCGGCTGACCTGATCGCCGCCGCCACCGGCCGGACGGTCCGTCACCTCGACGTCGACCCCGACGTCTTCGTGGACCGCATGGTCGCCGAAGGCGTGCCCGCCGGCGTTGCTCGCCTGCTCACCGGCCTGCTCGTGGACGTCCGCGACGGCCGGGGCGCGGGCGTCTCCGACGGCGTGGAGCGGGCGCTCGGCCGGCCGCCCAGGTCGTTCAAGGGCTTCGTCGCCGAGGCCGCCGCCGCAGGCCGCTGGAGCTGACCCCGTCCCCGGCCGCCGGGCGCGCCCGGCGCCCGGTGACGATGCTGGCACTCCGGCGTGAATTCACGATCTTGCGTCGGACCCCGGAGCGAACGGGAACGGCCACCGCGTGATCATCAAGGATTGTGTGGACTCCTGAAGATCGCGCGGTGGCCGCAGGTCACAGCATAGATACCGCCCTCTGGCGGTCGATGTTCGACCAGGCCATGGCCCGGATTGCGGGCCGGTTCCGGCGGGTGGAGCCGCGTGCCGCGGCCCGCGCCTTCGTACTCGGCCTACTGTCCGGCGTCGAGCGGAAGAACTGCTGGCGGCTGGCTGAACAGGCCGGCCACGCCCGCCCCGGGCCGATGCAGCGGCTGCTGCGAAGTGCCCGCTGGGACGCCGACGCGGTCCGTGACGACGTGCGCGCCTACGTTTTTGAGCACCTGCGATCCGACGACGGCGTGCTGATCGCAGACGAGACGGGATTCCTGAAGAAGGGCACCGCCTCGGCGGGCGTGCAGCGGCAACGGCGACTGCCATGCCCATAGTTCGCATCGAGGGGCTGTGGCACGGTCCGCGAGTCGTGCCACTCTCGTGCCAGAGCGGACGGGGTCTCACGGGGAACCGCGGTACGGCACGGCACTCAGCGCCAGACGCACCCGAGACGGCAAAGCCGCGGGTCACCCGAGCATCTACCCAACCTCGCTCCTAAGCGGTGGGCGGCAGCAACCATGCCCTTCGCGTGCCCGGTCCGGCGGGAAACCACGGGGACTCGCGGCGAACGACGGTCACGGCAGCGCTCCGCTTCAGGTCAGGAAGTCGGCAGTTCAGCCCGGACCCGCGTACGCGATCTTGCAAACTGGCGCTCCAGGACAACTAGGGCAGCGGCGCTTGACACTGTCATTAAAAATCACCTTCGCGTAGACGGCGCTCGCGCTCCAGGCGCGTGTCGATTTTGTCGATAAATTCCTCATACTGGGGAGACGTGACTATTTGCGTGACGATCGCTTGCACCAGCAAATCGTTGGCCTGACGGATTGTTACGAAGCCGCGAAAGCCAAGGAAGGCCATGGGGAGACATAGGAGTGCCCACAGCGCATGCACTTGCGCGGCCATAACACAGCTCAGGGTGATGCCTGCCAGCCCTGCGTTTACCTTGAGGTCGGCTTCGGCCGCCAGCCGGTCGTAGTCCCCATACATGCCCTTGCTCGCGCTATACAGACGCGTGCGAAGCTGCGGCAGGTCATCAATCAGGTGCAACATAGCGCTTGCAACAAGGTCGTTGAACGCGGGATCGCCCGCTGCCCGTGGTTGCTTGTGCTGAATCCTTTCCATGCTGTAGATCTTTAGGCTTTTAACAGTCCCCTTGGTCAGCTCAGCTGTAGCACTGAACCTTGTTGGGCTCTTTTCTAGCAGGTAAATTTCAATGGGCCTATGATCGTCGGCCATATTATTCTGTTTCTTATCTGGCGGTACCACCCTCCTGCTTACTGACATCCAGACGTCCGACGTAGTGAGGTGGCCGATTACGTTCCGGAGCGCGCGACTGAGGGTTGTGGTGCGGACTTCGAGCATGCTTCCCAGCAAGTAAGAAAGGAAGGCGACGGCTGCCAGAGCTGCCGGCTTCCCAAGCCAGTGCTCCACGTCGTAGAGCGGCTTCAGATGCCCGCTTGCCTCCGCCTTTGTCGGGATGCTCGCGCCAAGCAGTAAATAGAGGGCTAGGCCGTAAAAGTATCCGATTGCCAGAGGGGTGCGGATTTCGCGGAGTCCAGGTAGCAGAGAGGCGAGCATAAGATCATGGTCGCCGTCGGGCGCTGTCGAGGACTGGGGACACGCGGATGTGAAGCAACACCGAGTCGGCATCTTTTAACGGAGGATTACCCATGACCACACTCCTTCGAGATTCACCAGGTGCCATCGACACCTCGAACTTGATCATCGATGGGAAATGAGGCCGCCCAGCGCCGATCTGTCGAAAGTTCATCCGCATGAGGAGAGCACGCCTGTATTGATCTGATCTGGTTGACGCTGTCGATCGGAACGCCGGCACGCACATGCCCAGTCCCGTTGATCTGATCGGGACCCCGCGAGCGTCCGGACCTCATGCCCCAGCTGTTCCGCACGCACGGCGGCCCAGACCGTTGGCCTCGGTAAATGGTCACGGCAGCCGCATACGCCTGCCACAGTGATTTTGTTCTATGCCCCCAGACTGCGCAGAGTCGTACCTCGAGTCCAGGATGACCTGCCCAGCCATCCTGGACTTCCCCAACGATGGGGGTGCGCGACCCCTGAGTACGTCTGCGTCGTGGCAAACGCAGGTGCCTGAGCAACGAGCCTGGATCAAACAAGATCAGCAGCAATCGACGTCGCTTGCTGTACAGCAGCCAAGTACAGCAACCCCAGCAACTGCCAGCGGCGAGTAGCGCCTCTCACAGGCCTCGTCGCGGCCTGTATGGCCTTCGATGACCTATCCACATAGAGCTACGCACCATAATGTTTGGGCCTCGCCGCGTATCGCGTCGAGGCCATCACGTCTCCGGACCCCAGCGCCCCGGCCCAACGCCGCGCCAGTCGATCCACGGCACCTCCGCAACCTCCGCCGGGTCGATCTCCAGCCCTGCGCGGCGAAGGAACTCAGCGACGTCGACCACGTTGTGGGCCAGGCCGAGGATCTCGCCATCCACGCGTACGCGCCGGCCACCCGTCGGCGACGGCGGATGCACGATCACACGTATCGGGCCGGACATGCCTTCAGAATCATCCGGGATGTACGGCCCCGCACTCCGGCCCGTCATTCAGACACCGACGTAGCTCGGTACGGCCAGGGCGCTCGGCGAGCTGCCGGTAGGTAGCGCTCCATTCCTGCTATGCCTGGGTCAGGTCGGCGGGAAACGATCGCATAGTTCAATTCAAGCACGTGTTCGATTTACTCGTCCATTGACGCTGCCACGCAGCTGGTCACCCAGGCACTGTGCCGATCATGATCGGACACGCCCTCAAGCAGCGCCCTCCAGTAGAGGTGGTGCCGAAGGCGTGCCAGATCGTAGGGGAAACCACGGGAAACACCGGGAAACCAATGACCCCACCCACCAGGCGTCGACACTCTTGAGCTGCAGGTCAGCCCCGCAGCGAGCCCCAGAACACCTCAAATTCCGAAGCTGATGGCGCCCTCGGCTGAGAGACCGGCCCACCAGCGTGCCGGCCTGTCGGTGCCGTATGAGAACCTCCGGGCATGAGCTACGACTTGGCCGTGTGGGAGGGCGAGCGCCCGGCGGACGACAAGGCGGCCGGGCGGACCTTCACGGACCTCTATGACCGCTACGTCGACACTGAGGTGGAACACCCGCCGACCGAGCGCATTGCGGCCTACGTCGCCGCGCTCTTGGAGCGGTGGTGTGACTTGACCGAAGACGTGGACGAGACCTCGCCTTGGTCGACCTCGCCGTTGATCGGAGAGGCCAGCGGCCCGCTCGTCTATTTCCCGATGCAGTGGAGCATGGCTGAGGAGGCCTCCACATATGCGGCGGCCCTCGCAGACTCCATGAGGCTGGTCTGCTTCGACCCTCAACAGAACCGGCTCCGGCCGTGAAGTAAGGAGCGCGACACCGTCTCAGTGAGCGTTTGATTCTCGGTTGTCTGTTTCATTTGGCTTAGGTGTCACGCCAGTTGGTGGTGGCTTCGTGGGTGAGGCGGCGGGTCATGAGGTTGATGGCGGCCAGTTGGATCATGGCTGCTGATTGGTGTGGGTGGGTTTCGTAGTCGCGGGCGAGGCGGCGGTGGTGCATGAGCCAGCCGAGGGTGCGTTCGATGACCCAGCGGCGGGGCTGGACGTGGAAGCCGCGGGTGGTGGGGTCGCGTTGGACGATTTCGAGGTCGATGCCGAGGTGGGCGGCTTGTTCCACGGCTTTGGTTTTGTAGCCGTTGTCGGCCCAGGCTTTGATGATGGTGGGGTGGCGCTGGCGGACTTGAGTCAGGAGTTGGGTGCCGGCGGCGGAGTCGTGGACGCTGGCGGCGGTGATGGCCACGGCCAGCAGGAGGCCGAGGGTGTCGGTGACGATGTGCCGTTTGCGACCGATGATCTTCTTGGCGGGGTCGATGCCTTGGCTGGCCAGGTGGACGGTGGCGGAGGTCTTGATGCTCTGGCTGTCGATCAGGCAGGCGCTGGGCTCGCTGGAGCGGCCCTCGGCCTGGCGGACTTTGCCGCGTAGCAGGCCGGTGAGCTGGTCGAAAATGCCGTCGGTTTCCCAGAGGGCGAAGTATCCGTAGGCGGTCTGGTGGGGCGGGAAATCGTGGGGCAGGTAGCGCCAGGGGATGCCGGTGCGGTCGATGTAGAGGATGGCGTTCATCAGGCCGCGCAGGTCGTGGGTTGGCTTGCGGATGCCGTTGCGGGCCTGGCGCCAGGCTTCGAGGGTGGGGCGGATGAGTTCCCAGCGGGCGTCGGACAGGTCGCTGGGGTAGGGCCGTGAGGGGTGCATGATGCCTGGTTATGCGGTGGCGGTCGGCCTGAGCAGGGCGTGTGCGGGGGTGTCGGTTGCACCGGGGCGTGCATTCTCATTCTCGTGTGAACCGGTAGATTTCTGAATGAGACAGGAGTTCTTGTGTGGTAACCGGCGCATAACTGGTCTACTGATTGCCGCAGAAGCCATTTTTCCGGCGGAACACTTGGGTTGATGCTCGTGCCTGACCTCCGAAAATCACCATCAACCATCTGACAAGCGAATCAAACGCTCACTCAGTTCCGGTCTCATTTAGCCCCGTTCAGGGGCAATCAGGCGAGACCCGCAGCCCTCCACGCATCGCCGACCAGCTGCCCATGAACACAGGTGAACGCCCCCGCACACAGCCCACCCGCACAGTTGGAAAGCGTGTTGGGTCCGAGCAACGCGGATGCATGCCGTGCGACATAACAAACCTGGCGACGGGCCATGAGCCGTGGCAGGGATCGGGCAGCGTGTTGTGCGGGCGCTCGGCCCTCCTCCGGACTGATGGTCGTGTTCAAGGGCCTATGTGTGCCTTCGTTTCCGGCAGACTTGCTGTCACCTCGATCTACGAGGTCAGCCGAGATAGGGCCGCCCACGGTGCTCCAGGAAGTGACGGATCCGGAGCCGCTGCGTGTGGTGCATCGGCAGTTGATCAATCTCCTCCGGCTGGACGAATCGCAGCTCCGTGGACTCGTCCGAGATCGCGAGTCGGCCGCCAATCACGCGAGCGGTGAAGCAGATGTTGAACTGTCTGCGCACCTCACCGTCCGAGTACGCGATGATGTGGCGAGGGTCGGTGTAGGTGCCCACGAGTCCGGTGGTCTCTACGTCCAGACCCGTTTCCTCCTTCACCTCGCGGACGGCCGTTCCCGGGAGGGAGTCGGTCATCTCCATACCGCCGCCAGGGAGCGCCCAAAGATCGTTGTCCCGTCGGCGCTGAAGGAGGATGCGCCCTTCGTCGTCGGTAACTACGGCGGATGCAGCGACCACCAAGCTGTTCGGCTCAGGTGCCGCTGGGTCGTCGTAGTACTCGGTCCGTGCCATGTTCACCCTTTTCGGACTGGCGTCGCGGTCGCCCATACCGCAGCAAAGCTGTCAGCGTACGTGTCGAACATGCCCCCTTCCCCACTTCGGCGCAGGTGCCAGACAGGGGCACCGTAGGCGTTCACGCCCCAGACATGAGCGTTGACCAGTGCCTGATCATCGGCCCGGTAGATCGAGTTGTAGAGCGTGGTGGCATGGGTCCGCACCTCGATGCCAGGTACCCCGACAAGGGGGCGATAGTGCATCAGTGCGAGACGGCAACGGGACTGGATCCCGTGGCCAAACTTCTCTTCCTCGCCACGCTGCTGGACGTTTGAGCTATCCGCATCGCCGAGTGCAATACGGACTGCGCAGCCCTCAGCCGCTCGCTCCTTCAAGAGCTCGTTGAGTCTCGGGTACGCCTCGTGCAAGAAGATGGCGGCGTACACCAACACGTTGTGCCACTGACGATCACCGATTACGCCTGGGTCGTGGTCTTCTGCTTGAGGCGTTCGTAGGGTGTCTGGCCGCCGAGGCCGCCGTGGGGGCGATGGTAGTTGTAGTAGTCCTCCCACTCACGCAGCTTGTCGTTGAAGACCTCGGCATCGTCGATGATGACGCCGTCCAGAAGCCGGTAGAACTCCTCGGCGTCGATGCGGTGGGAGCGTTCGACCTTGCCGTTCAGCCGCGGTGTGCGGGGCTTGATGTACGTGTGGGCGATGCCCCTGTCGAGCACGTGCCAGTGGAAGGCGGATTGGAACTCGGCGCCGTTGTCGGTCTGGATGACCTCGACCTGGAACGGCAGGCGCTGCAGCACGTAGTCGAGGAACTGGATGGCTGTGGCCTGGTTCAGCGTCGGGTAGATCCGTAGGACGCGCAGGCGGGTGCAGTCGTCGATGGCGGTGAACTGGTAGTACTTGTTACGGCCGCCGCGTCGGCCTTGTGGCATCGAGGCGAGCGGCTCGATGAACTTCACGTCGATCTGCACGCGGTGGCCGGGCAGCTGCTTCTCGTAGCGCTTCCATCTGCGGTCGTGGCGCTTGTAGCGCTGGGAGGTCGGCAGGCGGCCCATGTCCAGGCGGTTGAGGATGCGCCAGACGCCCGACTTGCTGATGGTGACGTCGTGGTACCGCTTGAGGTACATGGCGATCTTCTCGGGGCCGAAGTGGTAGTTCTGCCGCAGGTAGATGATCTTCCCGACCACTTCGACATGGGCCGCGTTCGGAGAGGTCTTGGGCGCCTTGGAGCGGGTGCGCAGGCCCTCGACGCCCTCGGCCTGGTAGCGGCGGTACCAGGTGTAGTAGGCCTGCCGGCTGATCCCGAAGTATCGGCAGGACATGGCAACGTTCCCGCTGACCTCTTCGACGTGGCGTATGACGGCCAGGCGCCGCTTGGCCTCACGGTCAAGCGGCGGGGCGGGGGGAGTGGACTTCGTCATGCGGATCTCCGTAGTGATCGGAGACCCAGGTGTCAACGATGATCGTCAGTTTTAGACGTCCTTCAACCGCGGCTGAGTTACAACTTTCTCTACGACTTCAAGGGCCCGCGCGCGGGCTGGCCCCTTGGGCCCGACCCCTCTGCGCCTACGGCGCCGGGGCCGTGCCCTGGGGCCGCAAGCGAGTTACGGCCGTGAGTAGAAACCTAGACGAACAAGGCCACGGTCAGAGCGATGTCTCCGGCGGGGGATCGGCCGGCACTGGTATGGAGGGGCGCCGTTCGCGGCTGCGGGTCCGAAGTGGCGGACGGGATGAGAGCTGAGGAGGGTAACGGGTTGCTGTCGAGTGCAGAGCCGGCCGGGCCGTCCCCTGCGCGACCTTGCAACTGCCCTCGGCTACCGCGTCAACCGTCACTCTGCTCGATGTCCAGATGGATCGGACCCCGAAGAACGGGGCTGGGCCGGTACGGTGGCGGGTCGGCGACCAGCCTGGGGCGGTCGAGCCGGCGTACCAGCTCGGTCAGCGCGATCTGGGTTTCCAGCCGGGCCAGCGGTCCGCCGAAGCACAGGTGGATGCCGCTGCCGAACCCCAGGTGCTGGTTGTCACGCCGATCCGGGTCGAAGCGGTCGGGATCGTGGAAGCGCTTCGGATCGCGGCTGCCCGAGGCCAACATGAGCATGATCTGCGAACCCTTGGGGATGACGGTGTCGCCGACGGTGATATCGCTGTACGCCGCCCGCCAGGGAATGATCTGCACGGGGGGCTCGTAGCGCAGCAGTTCCTCGACCAGCGGCACGACCAGGTCCGGGTCGTCGCGCAGTCGCTGCAGCACCTGCGGGTGGCGCAGCAGCGTCAGCATCCCGTTGGTGATGAGGTTGACGATGGTCTCATGGCCGGCGATGAGCAGCAGTTTGGCGGTGGCGACGATGTCGGCGTCGGCCATCCGACCGTCGGGCCCGTCATCGTTGGCCAGCCGGCCCAACAGACCGTCGCCCGGCCGGCCGTGGCGCTGTTCCACCAGGCCGCCGAGGCACTGGCGCAAGTCCTTGCGGGCCTGTACGCCCTTGTCCAGTTTCTCCTTCGGGTCGGTCTTGGGGTTGTAGTCGATCGAGTTCATGATGTCGTTGACCCAGAGGTGGAACCTCGGCTCGTCCTCGCGTGGCACGCCGAGCAAGTGACAGATCACGGTGACGGGCAACGGGAAGGCGAAATCGTCGACGACGTCGATCTGCTCCTTGCCCGCGAAACCGTCGATCAGGCTGCCGACGGTGGCGGTCAGGAAGCCTTCGAACCCGGTCACCAGCCCCGGGGTGTGCGGGGGGCCGAAGTGACGCATCGCCATACGCCGCAGGCGATCGTGCTCGGGCGGGTCCATGTGGATGAACGACGACGTGGCCCCTCCCTCGGACGTGGCTCCTCCCTCGACCGAGGGCATCGGACGCGACAGATTGCGAAAGTCGGAGCTCAGATGCGGGTCATTCAGTACGTCCGTGATCTCACGAAAGGTACTGATGACGTAGCTGCCGTCCTCCTGGCGAGCCACCGGCGTCTCGCGCAACTCGGCATACAGGGGGTACGGGTCGGCCCGGGCGGAGTAGTCGAAGATCCGTTGCAGCGTGCCGGGCGTCTCGGTCGTGGTCACCCGGCCGTCCTCCTGCCGATGCTGGTGTACGGCCGTGACGCGGCGCTCACCCGGGTCATGGCCTGTGACGACCACGGTGGCGCCCTGAGCGAGCAGGGTGGGGTCGGGGAGGTCGACGGGCACCGGTCTCATGTCGGCCGGCTGGTCCGGCGTGGGGCAGGGGGGCGGGAAGGGTGCGGCCGTCTCGATCAACCGTCGGTAGTGGTCCAGCCACTTGCCGTTGTTGAAGCTCACGGCAGCTGTGACGCGGCCCCGATAGCCGTATGCGGTGACGAAACGGTGGTCGTCCAGCGATCCCTGGGTGACGGCCACCTCGTCGGCGAAGGTCGGCACGCCGACGGACTTGATGTTGACGCCGAACTGGATCGACCAGAACAGCGGGATGGACAGGTGGGGCCAGTGGTCCGCCTGGGCGCTGACCATGTTGTGTGCCGCGACCTCTGCCTGCTCCACGGCGTTGGCCCAGTGCTCCAGTGAGATGAGCCGGTATTCGTAGATGGGGTTCGGGCAACGGGCCACGTCTCCCGCGGCGAATACGTCGCCGGTGACGCGGCCGTTGAGGTCGAGGGCGCGGCAGCCCGTGTCGCAGGTGATTCCCCACACGCCCGCCGCCAGTCCCGATTCCCGCAGCCACTCGGTGTTGCGGATGCTCCCGAGTGCCACCACTGCCACGTCGGCGTCGAGGGTGCTGCCGTCGTCGAAGTGAGCGCGGCGAAATCGTCCCTGCGCGTCGCCCTCCAGCCGGGTGACCTTGACGCCGCAGCGCAGGTCGACACCGTGAGCGCGCTGCATGTCGGCCGCAACCTCACCGATCACGGCACCCAGCGCCCCGACCAGCGGGGCCGCCCCGAGTTCGGCGACGGTCACCGGGATGTCCCGCTCTCGGCAGACGGAGGCGATCTCGGAGCCGGTGAATCCCGCACCGATGACCAGGACGCGGGAGGGCCCGGCGGCGAGGGCTCGCTGCAGGCCCTCGGCGTGCTCGCGCGTACGCACGACGAACACTCCGTCCAGGGCCGCCTCGGACTCGACGAACCACGGCCGGGCCCGTACCCCGGTGGAGATCAGCACCCGGTCGAAGGGAACCTCGCGTCCGTCAGCGAGTCGCACGTGGTTCGTCGCGAGGTCCAGCCCGCTGGCGGGCACGCCCAGCAGCCACTCCGCATCGATGTCACGACGGCGGGGCAAAGCGGTGCCCCCGGTCGGCACCCACTCGGTCAGTAGCTGCTTGGACAGGGGAGGCCGGTCGTAGGGCTCGCCCAGTTCGTCGCCGATCATGGTCAGCGATCCGGTGAAGCCCTCGTCGCGCAGCGCCTCCGCGGCCCGCAGTCCCGCCAGTGACGCCCCGACGACCACGATGCGGCCATCGCGCTTGAACGCCTGCCAATTGTCGGCACTGGTCATGACGGCGACGCCTCCGCCGGTGCGTGCCGCGCTTCCAGCTGGTCGACCAGGATCGCCTGGACCGGGCAGGCCGCCGCGGCGCGTAGCACCTGGTCGCGCCGGGCGTCGTCGGGGTTCGGGTCGTACATGAGCGCTTCCTCACCGTGCATCCGGAACGCCTCCGGAGCCAGGAACGCGCACTGCGCATACCCCGCACATCGGGAAAGATCAACGACAACTCTCACCCAGACCTCCGCAGGGAGTGGGAGCTGCAGACCCTCAAGTCGGCGCCACTCCGGCGCGCAACGAAGGGGGATTCGGCCGCTGCCCCCTGTGAAGTGCGAGGGGGCGCACCGCGCTCGCCGGGTCTCCATGGAAAGAATTGATCATCGCGGCTAAGGCGATCGACTCCTGACTAGGGACGTATCCCTGGTTGCGGCTACTTTTTGGTTACGTGAGCGGCGCTGTGTTGGATTGCCCTTTCGACGGAAACCGTTTGGCACGGTGCGCCGGAATGCCGTCAGAGGATCAGCGTGACAGCGGCACCGATACCGGCGAGTCCGATGGCCCGGGAGACGAACGCCTGACATCCAACGTTGACATCAACGACGCTGGTCAGCGGCGTGCCTTGGTAGAGAACCGGCGTACGCGGCACGGCAACGAGACCCCGAGTCTGCAGAGGTCGGATCGAACTCCTCATGCGGTGCTCATGCACGAGCGCCCTGGCGGCCCGTCCTGGGGCCGTGGAAGGCGCTCGATGGTGACCGACGTCGACAGCTGCCGACAGCTCATCAGCAGGTCAGAGCGGTGATCGATTGGACGGCCGCAGGTCACGGCCGCCGGTGGTCAGTTGTGGCTGTGCAGAAGCCAAGGACAGCAACTGGGCCGCCCTTGTCCAGCCGACCGCTCCTCACCGAGCAGTCCGCACGTTGGCCATCAGGGCCACCATGCCGTCGTCGCCGCATCAGCGTCCTGTGGCCATCCTCCGGCCAGATTCCCCCACGCGAGCCAGACCGAGGCAGCGAACGCCCTGGTCAGCGCACCGTGGGCTGTGGACTCTTGGGCGGTCTTGAAAGCAGTCGTGGCGCGAGTCAGCGTGGGTTCGAATCCCACACCCACCGCCACATCTCAGCGAACGTGCTGATCAAAAGGGGCGCCCCTCACCAAGGGCGCCCCTTCGTCATGGGCCCTGTCTCGTGTTGAACCGTCCCTGTCACGCCGTTGATCAGCCCGTGTGAACCAGACATGGACCACACGGTGCTCCGCACGGGGTCCGGAACGGGCCAGTAGGTCAGACGCCAGCTGCGGTGACGACGGCGTCGGTGGCGAAGCCGAGGAACACGCCGAGGAGGATCATCCAGGTGGTGAGTTCCTTGACGCCCGCGCGGCGGGCGACGGCCAGGAGCTCGATGACGACGTAGAGGATGGAGCCGCCCGCGAGCCCCAGGAACGCGATGGAGAGCGTGTCGTTGACGACGTGCTGGCCCACGAGGGTGCCGACAAAGGTGGGGCCGCCGCCGATGAGCCCGAGCAATGCGAGGGTGCCCCACGAGGGGCGGGTGCCCTCAGCGGCCAAGGGGGGCGGTGATCCCGAAGCCTTCGGTGGCGTTGTGCAGGCCGAAGCCGATGACGAGCAGCACCGCGAGTGAGATCAAGCCCTAAGGGCGCGGCTCGGGGCCGTCCCTGGGCCGTCCGAGGCCGCTCGACAGCAACCAAAATCGACCAACGACGACCAGCAGGCGCACGGCCCCACCGCCCCTGGCCAGCAAATACCCAGCTCACCAAGATCTCCGACAAGACCCAGGGCAAGAAGAAGCCGAGGTCGCAGCAACAATCGGCTGGCCAGGAAGTCTCATTGCTCCCACGATGGGCGCATGGACAGGTTGCAGCACAGCGCTTGGCAGTATGCGGCTGAAGTGTTCCCATCCCAGGAGCTGCCGATGCTCGCTGCTCATGCACTCGTCGACGGGCGTGATTCCCCCGCCCTGCGCGAACTGGCCGGCCTGCCACGCAGGAGCGACAACGCCGAGATCCGTGAGCTGTACGTCCAAGCCCTGCACGAACTCGGCATACTCCTTCCCGACGAGGAGACGGCCGGCCGCTGTCTCCTCGTGAACCTCGCGTTCGGTCTCGCGAAAGGCGAGCTGAGCCCCAAGGACGTGGCCGACCGGCTTTCGATGACAGTCGCAGCCCGCACCCCGGAGGAGACACATTTCCTCTCCGTCGCAGCGGATTACAGCGAATGGATCAGCCTCGACGAACTCCCGGGATGGGAGAACGATCTCAGGACCGCGGCCCACTCGTTGACCGCCGCCACAGACCTCGGATCCCTTATCGGCGTGCCAAGTTCACGGCACGGCTGACTGACCCGCCTGAACGCACCCCGTGCCAGATACTGCGGGGAGCCACGGGGGCCAGCGAATCAGACCCGGCGACCCACCGCGTGCCCGGCAATCCCATACGAGCCACCGAGCGGTTGAAAGCCGTATAGAGTCCCCTTGCACTTGCTCGACTTCAAAAGGGGGGGGTCCTTTTGCGTGCTCGTCTTGCCGCCTCAGCCGTGGCTGTCGCCGTGGCCGGCGTCTTCTTCAGCGCACCGGCCGCGTCTGCCGCGACGTTGCCGTCCACCAACACCGCCCACCACTGCGTCCACCACACCACGGGCGTGTGTGGCTGGACACACCATCAAAAGCCCAAGGACAAGTACGAGACCGCGAAGTGTGTGGATGCCACGCTGTCCTACTCGCGGCACTCGCAGGGCACTTGCTCCCACCACCATGGTGTCCGCTACTGGTTCAAGTAGGCCGCCGAGCAAGCGCTGCAAGGGGCGGGGCATGAAGTGCGGGTGAGTGTCTAACTGCGTGACAACGCCCGCGCACGGCGGCGGACAAGCACGGACGTCTGCGGACCGTCAGCGCAGGTGACAGGCGCTCTAGCCCAAGGCGGAAGCCCCACCCAAGTTGCTTCGGGACGAAGGGGTCGTGGGTTCAAATCCCGCTACCCCGACGCTGATCAAAGGGCCAATCGCATGATCGCGATTGGCCCTTTGTCGAACTCGGGGGCCAAAGGGTTCTGATCAGGCCTCGCAGGCCGTCGCCTCGCGCCGCTGGGCAAAGATCACGTCCATGGCTTCCGCGCCCTCAGTGATGACCGGCCGAAGCTGCTTCCGGTAGACGGCCTCCGCGCCGGGGTCTGCGCTCATCGACTCGGCCTTTGCGCGATGCCCGTCAGACAGCCGGACCGCCTCCGGGGCCGCTTCGGTCCGCTGGACGCTGTTGCCGCTGATGGGGCCACTGGGGTGCCGCCCACGTCGGTTGGCATCGGTCGTGGTCACAATTCCGGTCTCATGCACACACGGACCGCTCCGTCCGGATGAGTGCCAGGGCGAGTCGAGTTCCAAGGCGCCGGCCGCACATGCCCGCAGGTGAACGACTCCAGGCGGCCGCCCGATGGGCACAAGCACACTTGGAAGGAGTGCAGCGACGATCATAGGTCCTGCTCTCCCTCGTCCGGGAGGACCGTAAGGGGGAGGGGCAGCGGAGTCCTTCCACTGCCCCTCCGCGAAGCTGGAGCAGAGGGGATACAGCCAGGACCCATCCGCCGGAACCCGGCCCCGTAGGCGTGGGGACGCGGCCTGATGCCGAGGTGGACGCAGGGGTGTATGTAGAAGCGATCTTCGGACTCGGAGTCACGGGCGGCGGGCTCTCCGCTCCGCCGGAAAGTGTGCCGGGTGCCATGTCTGGTGGGGCTGGGCCGACCGGCCCAATGATCCCTTGGAGGCCTGCCAGATGCCGGAGCCGTCCGTTGACATCCAACTCCGACATCAACGACCACGGACGGCAGCGACAGTCAACAGCCACGTGTGGCACCGGTACGCGAGGCGGGGCCCAGCCAGGCCGAGGGGAGATCGAACTCCTGAAGCGGTGGTCGGCGCAGCGTGCACCAGGCTGCTCCAGGGGCGCAGCGCGAGTGTGGGTGTCTACCTGCCCGCAGATGGACACCCACATCCAGATCGGCCCGACGGGCAAGAAGCTGCTGCCTCTGACGGTCAAGAACGCGGGTCCGGCGCCTGCTGCGAGTGGTCACGCGCACTGAGGTGGGCGAGGCACTTGATCGGGTGATTGAGGCGCTGGCGGGGTGAGCGAGGAGGAGGTGGCTGCGGCGCTGGCCGCGGTCGGTGCTTTTCGTCCTCGCCCGCCGTCGCCGGTGGTCTCCTCTCGGACGCCGCTGCCGAGGTCTGGAGGTACCCCGCAGATCCGCTCCGAGATGGAGTGGGTCTGAGGAGCCGTTTGGCGGATTCCGCCGGACCTGCTTCGGCTATGTCGTGTCCGCCAAGTGGCTGATCACCGTGGCGGGTCGAGGATCTGTCTCCTGGGCGGCTGAAATGCTTCGTCAATGACACCCGGGACAGGCACTGCCGGAAGTTCGGCAAGAGCGCGGCTCGTCCTGTGGACACTCGCGGCTGGTCAGTTCCTGATGGCGCTCGACAGCTCCGTGATGAACGTCTCCATCGCAACGGTGGCCGGGGACGTGGGCACGACGGTGACCGGGATCCAGGGTGCCATCACGGCTTACACGCTCGTGATGGCGATGTTCATGATCCCAGGCGGCAAGGTCGGGGCGCTGATCGGCCGCAGACGCGCGTTCATGATCGGCTGCTGCATCTATGGATGCGGCTCTCTCACCACAGCGCTTGCGCCGAACCTTCCCGTGCTGCTGCTCGGCTGGTCATTCCTGGAGGGCATCGGGGCGGTGCTCATCCTGCCTGCGATCGTGGCGCTCGTGGCCAGCAACTTCGTTGCTGAACAACGTCCTGCCGCTTATGGACTCGTCGCAGCCGCGGGTGCCGTGGCGATCGCGCTCGGGCCGCTCATCGGGGGTTTCGCCACGACGTACCTCTCCTGGCGCTGGGTCTTCGCCGGTGAGGTCCTGGTGGTACTGGGCATCCTGGCGCTCGCCCGCCACATCGCTGACGTTGTGGGCGGCAAACACCCGCGCATCGATCTCATCGGCACCGTGCTGTCCGCCCTCGGGATCGGGATCTTCGTCTATGGCGTGCTCCGCTCGGACGAGTGGGGATGGTTCCGGCCGAAGCCCGATGGGCCTTCGTGGCTCGGAGTCTCGCTGGTCGTGTGGCTGATGCTGGCGGGTCTGCTACTGGTGTGGCTCTTCCTCGGCTGGGAGACCCGGCTTGAGGAACGGCGCAGGGAGCCGCTCATCGACCCGGCCCTGTTGCAGAGCAAGCAGCTCACCGGGGGCCTGACCATGTTCTTCTTCCAGTACCTCGTCCTGATGGGTCTCTTCTTCGTCGTACCGCTCTATCTGTCGGTCGCTCTGGGCCTGTCCGCGCTGGCGACCGGTGCACGACTCCTGCCGCTTTCACTGACCCTGCTGGCGGCCGCGACCCTGATCCCGCGCTTCTTTCCGGACGTCTCACCAAGGCGGGCGGTGCGGCTCGGGATCCTCGCGGTGATCGTCGGCGCGGTGGTCCTGATGGCCGCGCTCGACGCGGGCGCCGGGGCGGAAATTGTCACCGTCCCCCTTCTGCTGATCGGGTTCGGCATGGGGGCCCTGGCGTCCCAGCTCGGGTCTGTCACCGTCTCCGCGGTGCCGGACGAGCAGAGCGCGGAAGTCGGCGGCATCCAGAACGCCGTCACCAACCTGGGCTCCTCGATCGGGACGGCGCTGGCCGGATCGATCCTGATCGGCGTGCTCGCGTCTTCCTTCCTGACCAGTGTCGAGCAGAATCCGGCGGTCCCGGCCGAGGTCAAGAGCAAGGCGGCCGTCGAACTGCAGAGCGGTGTGACGTTCCTGTCGGACGCCCAGCTCAAGACTGCTCTCGACGCAGCAGGCACGAACGAGCAGGTGGCCCAGGCCGCCCTGGAGGCGAACGCCGATGCCAGGCTGGACGGCGTGCGCGCCGCGCTCGCGATCCTCGTGTTCGCCTCCGTCCTGGCGATGTTCTTCACGTCGAGGATTCCGGCGACACAGCCCCGATCGACGTAGCCAGGGCCGGCTTCGCTGCTGTCCGTGTCTGGTGCGCAACAGGGCCGAGTCGGCTTTGGTCCACTCGGTCTCAGCGTCGCACGTCGCACGGTCAGTTGCCGTGCGCGTCCTGGTTCGCTTGGCGATGACCAGCACGGTAGCGGTTTGACCTTGTTGGTGAGTGGCTGCAGATGGACACCCGCATCCAGATCGGCCCGACGGGCAGGAAGCTGCCTCTGACGGTCAAGAGCGCTGGTCCGGCGTCGGCTTCGAGTGGTCACGCGCACTGAGGTGGGCGGGGCGCTCGATCGGGTGTTGAGGCGCTGGCGGGGGCGAGCGAGGAGGAGGTGGCTGCGGCGTTGGCTGCGGCCGGCGCTTCGAGCTCTCCGAGGTGGAGTGGGTCTGAGGTCCGTTCCAGGTCTGTGCGCGACTGCCTGGCCCCGCGAGCCTCCTTTCCTGAGGCGCAACTGAGTTACACCTTGCTGTACGTCGTCAAGGCGCCGCGGCAGGGGCAGGCAGTGACGGCCCGGTGCGACCAAGGTCACCGGCCGGCGACCTCTCTCACAGGGCACCTGTCACTGCCATGAGAATGGGCGGATGTCACACCCTGTGGATCAGGGACGCCGAAGTGAAGCGTGCGGGCTGGATTGTTGACTCCAACCCTGATAAATGACCTTGTCATGGCCATGAATGCGATTGAACTGTACAGTATCAATCGTTGGGAGGCGTCCTTCCTGCGCGAGGAGGTGGGCGGCTACTTCACCCACGGCGTCGAGTGCACGCCGGGCGCGACGGTACTCGACGTGGGCGCCAACATCGGTGTGTTCTCGGCGGCCGTCTATGAGCGGCTGGACGGGGACGTGCGGATCTACGCCTTCGAGCCGCTGCCGCCGCTCCACGCGACACTCGAACGCAATGCTCGCGAGTTCTTCGACGGACGCCTGACCGTGCTCCCTTACGGCCTGGCATCCCGTGACGAGGAGCTCGATTTCAGCTACGTTCCGGCCGCCACGATCTTCTCGTCCTCCTCGCGGGACCAGGGGAACATCGAGGCTGAGCAGCGGCGGGTCACCGCCAGCGTTGTCGAAATGATCCGCCAGGGCGGCCTGGGACCGGCCCTGCGCCGCGTACCCGCCCCCGTCCTCACTCTTCTCGTCAGCCGCAAGCTGCGGGTGATGCGGCGGCTTGAGACGCACCGGGTGCAGGTCAGGCCCCTGTCGTCAGTGCTCGATGAGCAGGGCATCGACCACATCGACCTGCTCAAGGTCGATGTGGAAGGCGCCGAACTCGATGTGCTCAGAGGCATCGAGGAACGGCATTGGCCGCTGGTCCGCCAGGCCGTCGTCGAGGTGGAGCGCTGGCAGCAGAACCGCGACACAGTCTGCGAGGTCCTCCTCACGCACGGCTTCACGGTCAGCACCGAGCAGGACCCGGTGCAGCAGGCCGGCGACATCGGCATGGTGTTCGCGGTCAGGCCCTGAGGCAGCACCCGGCACTCGATTGTCAACGGACTTGCCGATCTCCCGGGCCGGGCGGCGACTCACGGATGGATCCTCGGCGCGGGGGGAGTAACGGCAGGAGGCCAGCCCGCAGCACACATGCCCCCAACCACCTCGATGACCACCAACCCCGCTCCCGGAGCGGGCGATCTCGACCTCTGCTGTACAGCAGCGGAGCTGCGGTCGTCGCTTCGCACCCTCGCCCATCGGCGCCGCTGGTGTCTTCTCGGACGCCGCTGCCGGGTCCTGGCGGCGCCCTGCACATCGTCTCCGAGGTGGAGTGGATCTGAGGGCTCGTTCCAGGCTTGTGCGAGGCTGTGTGGCCTTTGAGCCTCTCCCCGTCTGGGAGGGGCTCTCGGCGTGGCGGCGTCCTAGCCCGTGAATCCGGCGCTGTGAGGCCCTCGACGGAGCCGAACCTCAGCTTTCTCCAAGAGGCAGGCACGCGGTGCATGAGGTCGGAACCGTCGTTGCTGGGGCGGTCGGCCGCACGACGACGGCGCACGTGCGGAACGCGGTGGGTCAGGCCGGGGTGTCGGCGTCCTGCTGGGAGGCCGCGAACGCCTCGGGGCCCTGCTCCGCCGCGGCCGGGTCCATCCACATGACCTGCCAGCCGTGGCCGTCGAGGTCGAAGAAGCTGCGTGAGTACATGAAGCCGTAGTCCTCGGCGTCATCTGCCTTGGAGCCGCCCGCCGCGAGCGCAGCGGCGCTGACCGTATCGACCTCATCGCGGGACGACACGCTGAAGCAGTACAGCGCCAGCGTGTGTGTGGTGGGATCGGCCAGCGGCAGTTTCGCGAACTCCGCGAACTTCTCGCGGCTGAGCAGCATGACGAAGGCGTGCTCGCCGACCAGCATGCAGGCGGCGGTCTCGTCGGTGAACATCGGGTTGAAGCTGAACCCGAGCTTGGCGAAGAACGCCTTGCTGAGCTCGAGGTCCGCCACGGGGATGTTCACGAACAGCATGCGGCCGGGGTGTGCGGGATTGGTCATGGTGGGTCTCCAGTCGGTGGCTCGATGGCGTGCGTCCTGGTAGACCGGCCCAGCCGGCGGAACTCATCGGTGGATCTCGGTCAGGTCGCAGTCGCAGCGTTGATCAAGTCCACAGCCGCAGCTCAGAGACCCGGCCCTTCACTTCTTCGGCTCCTGGTGGAGGTGTCCCGCCCGTCGACACACGTGCCGTGCCTGTGCGTGCTCTTGCCCGGCCGGGACCCTTGTCCGTTGCGCGCCCGGTCCGGCGGGACGCAGCGGGCGGCGCGATGCGGCCTGTGTCGTGTCCGGGCAGCTACTTCCGCCTCCTGCCTACCACCCTCACCAAGGATTTCGGGCCGCTCCTCTCCTCGTCCGCGCAAACGACACGGGGCAGTACCCGCTCGCCGTCCGAAGGCTTTGACCAGGGTCTGGGCGTGAGTGTGGGTGACCAGCTGCCGCAGATGGACACCCACATCCAGATCGGCCCCACGGGCAGGAATCTGCTGCCTCTGACGGTCAAGAACGCTGGTCCGACGCCGGCTGCGAGTGGTCACGCGCACTGAGGCGGGCAGGGCGCTCGATCGGGTGGTTGGGGCGCTGGCGGGGGTGAGCGAGGAGGAGGCGGCGGCTGTGCCGGCCGCGCCCGGCGGCGCCCGCACTCATGGCTCCGCCCCCCTCGGCGCCGTCGGCCGCCCGCTCCCGCCCAAGAGGCAGGAACACGGAGCATGAGGTCAGACCACGTCGTGGCTGGGGCGGTCTGCTCCACGGCTTTAGGCAGCCACTTTGGCGCGAACCGCGAAGGTCATGGCCCCAACGTCGTGCTGCACCGGGCAGGCCCACAGACTGCCCGACGCGCCGGAAGGCCCACGGGGCCACGATCACTCGCGCCAAAGCAGCTCCCGGCCAAAGCCGTTCCACCGACCTCACGTGTGCGTCGCCTCGGGGAGGCGGTGCTCACGGTGGACACGGGCCTGGGCTCACCGTTGGACCGCCTGGTCAGACTCTGCACCAGGTCGAGAGCCCGGAGCCCGGCATTGGGCTGGGCCCGACATGCCGCGCATGGCCTAATAGGCCGCTCGGGCGGGCTTCCCAGGTCACGTTGTGCGCAGGCGGTGACCAGGGTGAGCGCCGGAAAGAGATGGTGAACCGAGCCATGGGCGAGGAGATCCCGGAGGACCGCTCGGAGGGTTTCGGCGAGCGGCTGCTCGGCGTGCTGCTGGACAGAGCGCCGTATTTGCCGCCGCAGCTGATCGCCCCGCTGATCGCGGAGGAGGTGGCCAGGATCGGAGGCCGTGACGTCTCCATCCTGCTCCAGGACTACGCGCAGGAGCTGCTGGTGCCGCTGCCCGGCAGAAAACTGCACGTCAGCGAGCCCCAGCCGGTGATTGACTCCCCCGCCGGCCGGGCCTTTTTGCGCGGGCAGGTCGTCGAGGTGCCGCAGGCCCGCGGCGGCGTCCGGATGTACCTGCCGCTGCTGGACGGCAGCGACCAGGTGGGCGTGATGGCCCTCACCCTGAAGGTCGTCGGCGCCGACGACCGGCGCCTGCTGCGCAGGCTCGCCAGCCTGGTCGCCGACATGCTGGTCACCAAGAACGCCTACACCGACCAGTTCTTCCGGACCCGGCGCCGGGAGCCGATGAGCGTGTCCGCGGAGATCCAGTGGAGCCTGCTGCCGCCGCTGTCGATGTCCGTGCCGCAGGTCGAGGTGGCCGGCATCCTGGAACCCGCCTACCGCGTCGCCGGAGACAGCTTCGACTACACCCTCAACGACAACATCCTGCACGTCGCGCTGATCGATGCGATGGGCCACGGCCTGGACGCCGCCACGATGGCGACCGTGGCCATCGGCGCCTACCGGCATGCCCGGCGCGTGTTCATCGACCTGGCTGAGAAGTACGCGTTCATGGACGATGCCATCTCCCGGCAGTTCGGCCCCGACCACTTCGTCACGGCGCAGCTGATGCACATGAACATCGCCACCGGTGAGATGGAACTGGTCAACGCGGGCCACCCCGCGCCACTGCTGATCCGCGACGGCCGGGTGGTGCAGCAACTGGAGAGCGCGACGACACTGCCCGTCGGCTTCGGCGGTGAGGTGCCCCGGATCAGAGAGCACACGCTCCAACGAGGCGACCGCGTGCTGTACTACACCGACGGCATCATCGATGAGCACGTCGCCGGCGGGGAGCTGTTCGGCGAGGAACGCCTCACCCGCTGCGTCAACCGCCTGGGGGAGAAGCCGTCAGAGGGGCTACGGGCGGATCTGCGCCGGCTCTCCCACCTGCTGAAGAGGGAACGCGGCGGGCACACCACCGACGATGCAACGCTTTTCATGATCGAGTGGCGCGGAGGGGCCGCCGACCACCTCGCGGTTCTTGACTGAACACCGTGGCGCGGATGGGGGTGGCTACCTGTCCGCAGATGGACACCCACATCCAGATCGGCCCGACCGGCAGCCGGCGTCGTCTCGGACGCCGCTGCCGGGCCTGGAAGTGCCCCGCACATCGTCTCCGAGGTGGAGTGGGTTTGAGTCGCTCCCGGGGGCGTGCAGCTCTGTGTGACCTGACGAGCCCCTTCCCTGTTCGGGAGGGGGCTCGTTGGTGTCTGCTGGCGTGTGAGCCCGTGATGCGGCTGAGGTGACGTACTTCAACCGCGGCTGAGCTACGACTTTCTCTACGACTTCCCGTCGGCGGCCTCTACCTGCACGGCTCCGGTGCGCGTCCAGTTACGACGCCACCAGGCGGGGAGTGGAACGCCCAGAATTCCGGCTCCCGACGTGGCTTCAGGTGCTCCGGAGGCTCGGTGCCCTCCGGTTCCCCGGAGTGCGGGTACCCCGTAGCAGGATCTGCCGTCACGGTTCGGGGAGTGGAAAAGGGTCTGTGCGCATACGCCCTTCATGGCACGGCAACTCTTGCCGTCGTGCGCCTCTGGCACCGCCCATGACCGCCGGACAGTCTCTAAGCCTGATCCGCCTCAGTCAGCGCCGAGACAAGCGCCTGCCCACTGGCACGGAAATGGAATCCAGGCCCCGCGGTCATCGGGCGAAGCCGTGCCACCAACTGCACCTTGACTCTCCGACCGTCAACACTAATGACGTCGACCCTGACTTCCTCGCGCCCCAGAACGGCTTCCCAGCTCACATCGCGAGAGTCCAGGAACTCCAGGGCGAAGCCCTTCAGAGATGCCTCCACGAGGTGGTCACCATGGGCGTTCGTTGCGATCCGGTTATCGAAACGAACTTCTTCCTCGATGACGATCTCACCTTCGCTGGTGTGAGTCGCCTCCCGGAATTTGGCCACCCTGAAGTCGGGCAGAAGACGGACGAGTTGAGTCGTCATGGGCCGGTTCCCTTCATTGCTCGAATCGCGTCACCAGAGTGGTGAACCGCCTGCCGCACCCGGCCAACGGTGGCCGGCTCTGCGGGCGTGTGTTCCAAGCAGGGATACCCGTTCGATCCGTCGCGACAGCTACGCCGTCCGGGGGTATTAGGCGATGGCGCCCATACCTGTGGCGCTGGATACGGTCAGGCAGGCCAGCGTTGAGCTGCACCATTGCGACGCCATGGAGGGAGCAACAGCTCAGCCCCCAGAGAACCGCTGAATTATCTTGCTGGGCCGGAGGAGAGGACATCCGGGAGCGCGCGGTCGGCGCCGTTGCAGTACAGCAACCCCAGCAACCGCCCATGACCGATAGCCACTCCGAGAGGCCGAACGTCGACCTCTATTGGCTCCGCCGAGCATGTTGGTAGAACTCGACCCGCGCAGCCCGGTATTCGCTGAAAGCCTGGGCCCACGATGATGCGCTGCCAGCCAACTGACCGCGGGCCAACCACTCGAGATGCCAAAGGCACCTATTGAGTTTCCTCACTGCTTCAGCTGTCTCTGCAGTGGTGAGAAGCCTGAGGGTCTCCACCATGGCCGACCGCCGGGCCTCGGTTGTCGCAGCCTCCTCCAACAGCTCCTCGGTCGGTTCCAGGGGAGCCGGATGGTCAGTGAGACCGCGGTACGCAGCGAGCCGCTGGTAGCGAACGGCGCACTCCTTCACTGCATGGCCGTAATCGCTGTACGCCTGAAGGAGCTGCGGATCCCAGCGGGTCTCCTGTTGCCTACGCCATCGGCTGCGCTCGGCGAGCGCTCCAACCACGTAGGACATGAGGCCACCGACTACCACCCCTAGCAACGTCGGTAATTGGTCAACGATCCCACTCATGTGCCCCCAGCGCCGAGACGTCTGAGACCTGCATACCCGCACCAGAACCGTCAACATCAGTTGGCGTCGGAGCGCTGAGCGTGCGGACCATCAGCGCAGGTTGAAGGCACACGAGCCTGAGGCGGAGCCCCCGTTCAAGCTGCTTCGGGACGAAGAAGTCGTGGGTTCACGTCGTGTATTCCGTCGGCTCACGGAATATCGGGCCTCGGGTACCCAGCAGTCCCGGCACGCCCTGCCACAGGGTCGCCCCGTTCGCCTGCTCCCACCGCGCGGTCGCTCGGGACCGCGCCCAATGGGTCAAGGCCATCGGCACCAGCATCACGGGTGGCATCACCTCCTGGAACATCAGGCCGATGAGCGTCATCCAGCAGGCTGTCGCGCTGACGAGTCCCACGGTGCGCCGTAGCGACAGCCGCCGCGCGGCATCCTGGCCGGCGTGCGGTTCATCGAGGCCGTCCATCTGCGCGGCATGCTCGTACCTGCGGCGAAGCCGGGCGGGCAGACGGGAACCGAGCGGCAGCAACGCCAGGCACACAAGAGTGACCGCAACCATTCCCACCAGCAGGGTCTCCAGCCGGTATGCCGTACCGATCAGGGCAAGCAGCACCCCTTCGGACAGCAACGCGCCCGCGCCCATCATCAGGGCGGACGTCTGCTCGAAGCTCACCACCCTTATCAGCCCGGGTCTGGCGTCCTCAGTCATCGTCCCAGCTCTCTGCCCGGACACCGCACGGGCAGGGAAGATCCAACGCTCCGCGGAAGCCGGGGTCAACAGGCCGTGTGTCAGAACATTGCCAAGACTTCCTGCCCAGCGCCCGAGCTCGCGCAAGGCAGCCCGTGCGAAGTGAGCGCCGGTCGCCACCGAGGGCGCTCCCGATCGAGCACGATCGAACCGACACCGACACCGACACCGACACCGACACCGACACCGACACCGACACCGACACGGACACCCGACACGGACACCGGCACCGACGACGGCCCGTGGCTGCAGGTCCGCGGTGCCTGCGTCGTCAGGGACACAACTCTCCCCACAGGTCTGGCCTGCCCTGGCCTGCCCTCCTGTCTTCGCTCGTCCGCATGGTTGTCCCGCGGGCCGACGCCGTGAACAGCGCTGGTCGGGCGCTCCGGAGGCCGGAGCAGTCGGGCTGCGCCAGGGCCCTGAGGCGTGGCCTCACCGGAGCGGCCCAACCGGCGCCGGTGGGGAGGGAGAGGCCGGTGTAGATGTGGTTGAGGACGGTGGGCAGCAGCGCTTGGGCGGTGGTCCGGCCGTCGGGGGACAGGGTCAGGTTCGTCCAGATCACGAGGGTGACGTCGTTGTCCGGGTCGTGGCCGATGAAGGAGTTGTAGCCCGGCAGTTCACCGCCGTGGTAGTACATCGCGGCGTGCGGGCCGAAGCGCTGGTGGGCGATGCCGTAACCGTACTTCTGTCCGCCGGGTGCGGCCGGGTCCTCGGCCTGCGGGCCGTGCAGCCATTGTCGCTGGAACGTGGGGCCGAGGATCTTGCCCCTCACCAGGGCTCTGGTCCAGGTGGCCAGGTCGTCGGCGGAGGAGATGGCGCCTCCGGCGGCGGTGGCGTAGGAGGGGTTCTGATGGGTGTAGTCCCGCGGGTGGAGCTTTCCGGACCGGGCCGCCGCCTGCATGTCGGCGGGGTAGGGCCGGTCGACCAGTGCGTAGGCCGATCCGCCGTACATGTAGCCGTGTGAGTAGGGGGCGGGGAGGGACAGATCGTGGGCGCCGGGCAGCGAAGTCTCCGTCAGGCCGAGCCGGGCGAACAGCCGGTTCCGGAACTGCTGGGCCAATGGGTGGCCGCCCGCTTTCTCGGCGACGAGGCCCAGCAGGGCGTAGTTGGTGTTGTTGTACTCGTAGGACGCGTCGGGCGCGAAGTTCGGCGGGTGCCGGAACGCGATGTCCAGCATGTCCTGCGGCGTCACGGCTTTGCCCGGGTCGGCGTCCATCCTCGCCGCGAGTTCGGGTGCTTCGGTGTAGTTGTAGAGTCCGCTGCGCATCTTCAGCAGCTCGGCGATGGTGATGTGTTCGCCGCCCGGCACTCCGGGAACGTAGGCGGACACCGGGTCGGTCAGTCGGAGCTTGCCGTCCTGGGCGAGGAGGAGGATCAGGGCCGAGGTCATCGTCTTGGTGTTGGAGGCGATCCGGAAGTGGTCGGCCGTGGTGGGGGGTCCGGCTGTGCCCAGCTCGGTTGTGCCCGTGGTCGCCCGGTAGGTTCCCTGCGGGGTGCGCACCAGGACCATCGCGCCCGGGACCATGAGTTTCTTCGCCGCTTGCTCCACGGCGGATCGGAGCTCGGCCGGATCGATGGGCTTCAGCGCCGAAGCGGTGGGGTCGGGCGCGCTCGCCGTCACCGCAGGTGTGAGCGGCGCGTCCGACAGGGCGGTGGTACCTGCTGGGGGCAAGGTGCAGCCCGCGATCAGCAGGACCGCGGACGGCGCCAGCACAGCCGGGCGGCGGGCGGTACGCGACGCCCCGCAGCCCGCTCCGAGCCGGCGCGTGTGGTCATGGGGGTCGTCGTCGCCTCGGGAACTCCTCATGCCGGCTTCCCGCCCTCATGCTCGGTGGTCACGGCCAGGGCCCTACGGGGTGATTTTATTACCTTCCCGTACGTATGTTCCCTTGGAGGTGTAGTGGCTCGTAGTGGCTGTACGTGGCCACTGCCCGCAGATGGAGGCCCCCGTCCAGATCGGCCCGACGGGCAAGAAGCTCCAGCCCCTGACGGTCGGGAACGCCGGTCCGGCGCCTGCTTCGAGTGGTCACGCGCACTGGGGTGAGCGGGGGCTGGGGCGGGTGGTTGAGGTGCTGCTGCTTGGCGGGTCGGAAGACTGCCGAGGTTGCGTCTTCAAGCTGTGCGGCGAGATTTCGGGGTGGCTGACTTCGCCGTTTGCTGTTTCGCCGACTGCGCCTCATGGGGTGTGTGCACGTCGTCGCCTTGGGCTGGCCGGTTGTTCTTTCGGCCTGGTGGTCGTGCTGGGCCGGGCGGGAGTCGGGTGCAGTCGCGGCGCCGAAGGATTGCGGTGATCCTGTCAGGGAGACGCGGCTGGCTTCGCACGGCCATTGTGCGTCGGTGACCGCGCTGTACAGGAAGGCGACGGCCATGACAGCGATGTCCAGCAAGACACAGCGAGGGCACGGCGGGCCCGACAGCAGCAGAACGATCAACAGTGCGTCCCTGGCCGCCGGGGCCATGATGATGCTCAGCGGACCGCTCAGCATTCTCATGGGCGCATCAGGCATCGCGCAGGACAGCCTGTTCGCCGTCTCGTCCCACTACGCCTACCGTTTCGACCTGACTGCCTGGGGCGTCATCCACCTCGTCGTCGGAGTGGCGCTCGTCGTCGCCGGCCTGGGAGTCCTGACGGACAAGAGCTGGGGCCGCGGGGTCGGCGCAGCGGTGGCGGGGATCAGCCTGATCACCCAGTTCATGTTCGTTCCGTACTACCCGGTGTGGTCCATCACCGTGATGACGCTCGACCTCCTGATCCTGTTCGCGCTGACGAGATACCACATCGAAACCAGCGCCGGCCAGTGAACGCAGGCAGGGCCATTGCCGGTGGGAACCTGGACGGAGCAGACCCCGCGCACTTGTACGCGGGTCGTCAGAGCCGGAGCGGAAGCTCAGGTGCAGCGTGACCGGTCGAGCCCCTTCCCCGGTCTGGAAAGGGGCTCAGAAGCGCTGACGGTGACTGAGCCGGATGTTTTGCTCCGCTGACCGCTCGCCCCGGCACCTCCGGCCTCGGCAGGGCACAGCACGGACAACAGCAGACCTGGGCGGAGCCTCATTGGTGGAGCCTGTTGCCGGTGCGGACCGTACGAATGTGTGCTCAGGCGTTGTGCTGGTCGAGGAAGACGTTGATGAGCTTCTGCCATTCCTCGGGCCGTTCCACCATGGGCAGGTGGCCGGTGTGGATCTCCACGAGCTGGGCGCCGGGGATGGTGTCGGCGAGCTGGTGGTGCAGGCGGGTGGAGGTGAACCAGTCCTGGGTGGTGGAGATGACCAGGGTGGGGGCCTGGATCCGCGCCAGATCGTCGCGGACGTCGACCCGGGGAGCCAGTTCAGCGTGCTCGGGGGTGCCTTCGGCGACGCCGGCGGCGGTGAATCCGATGGCCTGCTGGAGCTGCTCGTCCGACATCGCTTCCAGCGCGTCGGCGCCCAGGGCCATCATCGTGAGGAACTCGGCCAGCAGTTCTCGGTCCCCCCTCTCGGCCAGCTTGCGCCAGATGGGCAGGGCGAGAGCGAGGCGGTTGTCGCGGTGGGGGAAGGTTGCGGTCAGTACGAGAGCGGTGACGCGATCGGGGTGACGGGTGGCCGCGCGGATGGCGACGGGGCCGCCTAGGGAGTAGCCGGACAGAGCGAAGGTGTCCAGGCCCTCGGCGACGGCGGCGGCGACGAGCTGGTCGGCCAGGTCGTCCAGCGAGAGCGGCGTGGCGGAGCGGGGGGTGTCGCCGCTGCCCGGGTAGTCGATGCCGACGACGGTGTGGCGGTCGGCAAGGCCTTGAAGGATCGGGCCGTAGGTGCCGGCCACGCTGCTGCCGGCGCCGTGGGCGAGGGCGAGGCCGGGGCCGGAGCCCAGGACGGTGCGGGCGAAGACCGCTTCGGGCAGGTTGCGGGTGGACATCGCGGTTGGTCCCTTTTCGGATCGTGAGGTGAGGTCGGTGCTGCCTCTGGCGCGGGCGTACCAGGGCGATGGCTGGGTCAGGGCAGCAGGACGGCCTTGCCGCGGTTGCGGTGGGCTTCCAGGTCGCTGTGCGCCTGTGCCGCTTCCGCGAGCGGGTAGGTGCGCCAGATCGGCAGGGTGAGCCCGCCGGCGGCGGCCAGCTGCACCAGCTCCGGCAGGGATTCCTCGGCCTGATCGGTGCTGCCGGCGCTGAATCGGACGCCGTGCTGCGCGGCGGACATGTCGGCGATGGTGATGACGTGTGAGCTGTCACCCGTCAGAGTGACGGAGTCGGCGAGCACCCCGGCGCCGGAGGCGTCGAAGACGAAATCGACTCCCTGGGGGGCCGCGGCCCTCACCCGCTCCGCCCAGCCGTCGCCGTAGGGGATGGCAGTGGCTCCGAGTGCGGTGATGCGCTCGATGTCGTGCTCGCCGGCCGTCCCGATGACGGTGATGCCGCGGGCGGCGGCCAGCTGCACCGCGACGGTGCCCACACTGCCGCCCGCGCCATGGACGAGCAGGGTCTGACCCGCCTGCACGCCCAACTGCCCAAGGACACGGAACGCGGTCCGGCCGACGGTGACCAGCGAGGCGGCGGCTTCCCACGACAGGGCTTCGGGCTTGGCCACCGGCCGGTCGAGCAGGGCGTATTCGCTGTAGCTTCCGCCGACGGCGGAACCGAGGACCTCGTCCCCCACGGCCGCATCGGCTCCCTCGCCGACGGCATCGACGACGCCGGCGGCGTCCAGGCCGGGGGTCACGGGAAACCGGGCGGGGACGGCGCTGGCCATCAGCCCGGATCGGATCTTCATGTCGAGGGGGTTCACGGAGGCGGCCCGCACTCGGATCCGGACCTGGCCCGGGCCGGGCTCCGGCGTGGTGACCTCCGTCAGCCGCAGCACCTCGGGCGCGCCGTACTCGGAGAATGTGATCGCTCTGGACATCAGGAACTCCCTGTTAGAGGTGGGTGGGGAAGGGAGCCGCACGTGCTCTGACTCACTGTGCGGCCATGTCGACGGCCTCGCCGCTCAGGCGGTGAGGGCGGGGTAGTCGGTGTAGCCGCGGTGGTCGCCGCCGTAGAAGGTGGCCTGGTCCGGGGTGTTGAACGGACCGCCGGCGGCCAGACGCCGGGGCAGGTCGGGGTTGGCCAGGAACAGCGCGCCGTAGGCGATCATGTCCGCGCTGCCGTCCTCGATCAGCTTCAGCGCGTCGGGGCCGGTGACGTCGGGGTGGGTGAACGGGTTGAGGACGAACGTGCCGGGCCAGGCCTTGCGCAGTCGCACGGTCAGGTCGCGGTCCGGGCCCTCCAGCAGGTGCAGGTAGGCCGGCTCCAGGCCGGCGAGCCGGTCCAGCAGCGCCTCGTAGACCTCGACCGGGTTGTCCTCGGAGATGCCGTTGTACGGGTTTCCGGGCGAGATCCGCAGGCCGACCCGGTGGCTGCCGATCGCCTCGGCCACGGCCGTGACGACCTCCACCGCGAAGCGGATCCGGCCGTCGGTGGTACCGCCCCAGGCGTCGGTGCGCCGGTTGGTGTTGGGGGCGAGGAACTGGTGGATCAGGTAGCCGTTGGCGCCGTGGATCTCCACGCCGTCGAACCCGGCCTCGATGGCGTTGCGGGCAGCGTCGGCGAAGTCGGCGATCGTCTGCCGGATCTCCGCCTCGTTCAGTTCCTGCGGCGTCACGAACTCCTTCGGTCCCTCGTGGGTGAAGACCTGGCCCTTGGCGGCCACCGCCGACGGGCCCACCGGTACGAGACCGTCGGGCAGCAGGCTCGGGTGGCCGATCCGGCCGGTGTGCATCAGCTGGGCGAAGATCACGCCGCCCTTGCGGTGCACGGCGTCGGTCACCGTCCGCCACGCCTGCACCTGCCCGGGCGTGTGCAGGCCGGGGGTGTCGGGGTAGCCCTGGCCGACCGGCGAGGGCTGGACGCCCTCCGTGACGATCAGCCCGGCACCGGCGCGCTGCGCGTAGTACGTCGCCATCAGCTCGGTCGGCTCGGCACCGGGTCCGAAGGCGCGGCTGCGGGTCATCGGTGCCATCGCGACGCGGTTGGCCAGGCGCTTGCCGCCCAGGTCGATCGGATCGAAAGCAGTGGTCATGGCTTCTTCCTCGGGTGAGTGCTGTTGCGCGGTCCGGGCGCTCTGGTGTTGCCCGCACCGAGTGGTTACCTGTCCGAACAAGTAAATCACCTGTCCGAACAGGTAAATCCGCCGCAGTCATTCCCTGTGTCGAATGTGAAGCGCGTCACATGCCCCAGTCTCACGGTCTCTCTGTTGAATCCTGGGCGGACCGCCGGGTGGCCTACCGGGAGGTAGAATTAAGTTGCTCGGGCAGGAAAGTGAGGAAGAGATGGCGCAGTCCACGCCGGAAGCCGGATCTGGATGGGGTCCCGGGGGGTCGGGGCGGGAGGCCACCGTCCCGGTGCCGGCCGCAGCCGGCGGCGGTCCGATCAGTCACGCGATCTTCCGCCTGGCGCGCCTGCATCGCATGTTCGCGGGACAGCTGCTGCGCCGCATCGGCCTGCACCCGGGCCAGGAGCTGGTCATGATGCACCTGTGGGAACTCGGGCCTCAGCGGCAGGCCGACCTGGTGCGGCTGATGGACTCCGACGCCGCCACCATGACCCGCACAGTCCGGCGCCTGGAACAGGCCGGCTTCGTCCGCCGCCGCCCCTCACCCACCGACAAGCGCGCATCCCTCATCGAACCCACAGTGGCCAGCCATGCCCTGCGCCGTGAGGTCGAGCAGGTCTGGGCCCAGCTTGAAGACCTCGTGACGGCGGACCTCGACTCCGACGAACAGACCGCGGCCTTGCGCACGCTGGAACGCCTGGAGCGCAACCTTGTACAGGCCGTCACCGATCCCGCGGGCACGGGCACGGGCACAGGCGCGGAGCGCTGACACCCGTCTCCTGGGGGCGAGCCGAAGGCGGTAGGTGCTTCGTGGCCTCTTCTGTGGGCGCCGTCGGTGTCCTCGCGGACGTCGACACCGTCCCGGCCGCCGCTGCGGCTCCCTGAGCCACGCCCGCTCAGGGCCCGATGCGGACTGCGCAGCAGGAGATCCCTGCCATACGCCAGTTGGCGCTTCGGCGGCGTCTTCGAACGGCGTCTTCGTCGGCCTGATGCTGGAGTTCTGGCGGGCGGGCACCCTCGCTCTGCGGGAGCCCGGCACCCTCGACCCGGCCCCGGCGAGGCTGGGGGAGATCGAACTCCCAAAGCGGGGTCGCAGGTTCGAATCCTGCCGGGGGCACCATGCCTGACCAGGCAGTATGCATTGAGCAGCCCTCTCGGAATGATCTCCGAGAGGGCTGTTTCGTGCCCCGGGGTACCAACGGGGGACAGCGCGGCAGGCGGCGTTCTCGGCCGCACCCGGGGGACAGTAGGCAGGACAAGCCAGAGATGGCCTCCGCCATCGCCGTCTTGATCAGGCTCGGAGGGCTTGGACGTCCGCATCCCCGCCGGTGGGCCCTCGGGGAGCCAGGGGCGGTCGGCCGGTGCTCATCGCCGGCTTCCCTGCCTTCCTGGCTCCTCCGTGACCCGGCGCAGCGTTCAGTACTGCTCGGTCTCCATGTAACCCGTGCCCCCGTTGTCGTCCGCGTCGAAGACGGCGGCGGTCGGGTCGAATCCGGGCGGGCTGTCCTTGAGGGCCAGGCCCATGCCGGCCAGCTTCGCCTTGACCTCGTCGATGGACTTCGCACCGAAGTTGCGGATGTCCAGGAGGTCGGCCTCGGAGCGTGCGACCAGCTCACCCACGGAGTGGACGCCCTCACGCTTGAGGCAGTTGTAGGAGCGGACCGTGAGCTCCAGCTCCTCGATCGGCAGCACGAGGTCGGCGGCAAGGGCGGCGTCCGTGGGGGACGGGCCCATGTCGATGCCCTCGGCGTCGATGTTCAGCTCGCGGGCGAGACCGAACAGCTCGACCAGGGTCTTACCGGCGGAGGCCATCACGTCACGGGGACGCATCGCCTGCTTGGTCTCGACGTCGACGATCAGCTTGTCGAAGTCGGTGCGCTGCTCGACACGCGTGGCCTCGACCTTGTAC